>DAIDKH010000006.1 GCA_027450145.1 Chthonomonadaceae bacterium
ACGTGATAGACTCCAGAAGAATTGCCTTCTTTTCGTCGCAAAGTGTGTCACCAGTTTGCGTATCCTTAAGACCTACGATCGCGGCAATGTCTCCAGCATAAACAGAGTCCACATCCTCACGTGTATTGGCATGCATTCGTACAATTCGACCCACACGCTCCTTGCGACCCTTTGTCGCATTGAGAACGGTTTGACCCGTGCTGAGAGTGCCGGAGTAGACTCTAAAGAATGTAAGAAGGCCATACTTGTCGGTTGCCAGTTTGAATGCAAGAGCGCTAAATGGCTCCTCATCGCTAGGATGGCGCAGGTCATCGGCACTTGTATCAGGATTCTTTCCTGGGATCGCTTCTACATCATCCGGAGCAGGCAGATATTCAATTACCGCGTCCAACAGGGGCTGCACACCCTTGTTCTTGTAGGCAGAACCACATAGAACGGGAACGATCTTATTCTCGATAGTTCCCCGGCGAAGGGCTTGTTTGATCTCTTCGGAGGAAATGGCTTCGCCTTCAAGGTACTTCTCGATGAGAGCCTCATCAACCTCAGCTACTGCTTCTACAAGTTTTGCGTGGTACTCAGCGGCTTTTTCCTGCATGTCGGCGGGAATCTCTACCACCTCGAATTCTTGGCCTGCGTCGTCCAGATACTTTACGGCCTTCATCGCTACGAGGTCGACAATTCCTGAGAAGTCGGCTTCCGCACCGATTGGCAGTTGTACAGGAACAGCATTTGCGCCGAGTCTCTCAACGATCTTTTCGACAACTGCGTAGAAGTTGGCGCCCATGCGATCCATCTTATTTACGAAAGCAATTCTGGGAACCTTGTATTTGTTGGCTTGGCGCCATACAGTCTCCGATTGGGGCTGTACGCCACCGACCGCGCAGAAGATAGCGACGGCGCCATCCAAAACGCGTAGTGAGCGCTCAACCTCTACGGTAAAGTCAACGTGCCCAGGCGTATCAATGATGTTGATGCGGTGGGATCGCTCGCGGTGGCCAGTTTTGGGATCAACATTAAGCCCCCAGAAGCAGGTGGTAGCAGCGGAGGTGATAGTGATGCCACGCTCCTGCTCTTGTACCATCCAGTCCATGGTGGCAGCGCCCTCATGCACCTCTCCGATCTTGTGGGTGCGTCCGGTATAAAACAGGATACGCTCGGTACATGTGGTCTTGCCAGCATCAATATGCGCTGCAATTCCAATATTTCGTGTTTTACTTAGGGCGTATTCTCGTGCCATTGTTTAATTTAATCCCTGAATTTGACTTATGAAAGTGAATTAGAATCGATAGTGTGCAAACGCCTTGTTTGCGTCTGCCATTCGATGGATGTCTTCGCGCTTCTTAACCGACGCCCCAGCGCCGTTAGCAGCATCAAGCAGTTCCCCAGCAAGCTTTTCGGCCATGGAGCGACCGGCGCGCTTGCGCGAATTAGTTACCAGCCACCTAAGAGCAAGTGCGTACCTGCGCGCATCACGTACATCCACCGGGACCTGGTAGGTAGATCCACCTACACGGCGTGGCCGAACCTCAATGACAGGTGCAACGTTACGAATGGCCTGTTCAAAGATCTCGATCGCCGGACGGCGGCCGCGTGTCTCCATGTGCTCCATCGCTGCGTAGAATACACGTTCTGCAACGCTCTTCTTGCCATCTACCATTAAGCGGTTAATAAACCTCTGCACGAGAACGCTATCGTAAACAGGATCCGGCGCGATGTGACGGGGGCGTACGCCACCCTTCGGTGCATTTCTAGGCATTCCTTAATTCTTCTCCTGGATCCGCGTGCTAGCGGATATCTGTAGCATCAAACCTTCGGCTTCTTTGCGCCGTATTTCGATCGGCTAGATTTGCGGTCGCGAGTTCCAGATGAGTCTAGCGCACCGCGAACAATATGGTATCGAACGCCGGGTAGGTCCTTGACGCGTCCGCCACGAATCATTACAACAGAGTGCTCTTGCAAGTTGTGGCCTATGCCAGGAATGTAAGCAGTAACTTCCATCTTGTTGGTAAGGCGTACGCGAGCAATCTTGCGCATAGCTGAATTCGGCTTCTTAGGCGATTGTGTGCGGACAATGGTGCACACGCCGCGAAGCTGCGGGTTTCCCTTAAGTGCCGGCGCCTTTGTCTTCTTGATTACGCGCTTGCGGCCTTTGCGTACTAGCTGGTTAATGGTAGGCATTCTATGCCACTTCCTCCGGTTCATATGAGGCTTGGCGTTAAAACAAGAGGCGCACAAAAAAGCCCTGTTGCTTACGCAATGGGCGGGGCGACAAATACCAGTCGGCTATGCAGTCATTTACCGCAAATCATACCGGTGGCGAGGGACAAATCCCTCAAAGGCGCCTCCTGCAGAACGTTTTTGCCCTATCGCGTAAAAACCTCTTGACGCTAACCTGACTAGTGTACTTTACCAAGGGGGGAATTGTCAACCTGAAGTCACGCCTATTTTGCCCGCATATGGCCGTTGTTCCTACAGGTTGAATGGTCGCAAATTTGGGCACGTAGTCCCTAAATGCAGTTTAGAAGTGAGGGACGCTAATTACGAACTAATGGCTTCCGTCTGGCTGTTTCGGCGTTCCAGGCACCTCGGACGTTCCGTGAGCAGTTTGCGTGTCATTCACTTTCGCTACAGTTCTTACGAGATGATGGTCGCGCAGTGGGGAAGCGCTCGGTACGAGCAAATCACTTCGAACAATATCCGGGTTTTGTTGATAAATCACGCGAATAGCGCGGCCCACCAATCTTGCAAGCGGCCAATTCTCGGCCGCGAGCGTTGGCTCTAGTATGTGCAGTAATGGTAGTGATTGTGGATCAGCGAGCTGCTCCAACGCCAAAAGAATCACATTCATTGCCTGTGGAGTACGACAGATTTGAAGCCCACTGATAAGGTGCTGCACGCTGTGGCCCGTCAGTAGCGCTCTAACGCCACTTGCCAGTGGGCTGGTACCCTCGGCTTCATCCCGGTCGAATACTCGCCAGAACTCCGCCAATTGTGACGGTTCTAGTAGCCTGATGCTTTGAGAAAGGGTGCTGGTAATGCCGCGTTTTTGAGCAATGGAGAGTCGTGTAACCCAGTCGCCGCGTTGCAGTGCTTGGTAGCCTGTAATCACACTTTGGCACCACCGTTCATGTGGGAAATCGCGCTGTAGTGCAAAGGCTGCGGCAACGTCAGTTTCCGGACTTCGTGATGGGGGCGCAGAGAACAACCCAAGCGCCACATGTGCGCTGAGCTTGCCGAGAGACTCCGTGGAACAACTGGTATTTGGGTCCGTGTGAACGCACCTCACAAGCGCCCGTGAGAGCCTGTCACGTGTTGCTTCAGCGCTGGTGTGGGCGCCATATATACTGGCAGCAACAGAAAGCGACACTTCGGAATTGTTGGACCATAGTGGTGCAATATCGCCCTGAAATATCATGATCCTCCTTCCACGGTGTGGTCAATCTCCTCCACCCTGCCACTAGCTAATCGATTGGAGATCCTCGGCGGTTGACGTTTGTATGGAATGCAGCATCTCATTTGGCTCTATAAAATCGGTGGTCGCAGGACGCAAAAGGTGGCGGCCGATGCCATTGGATTGACGGTATTTGATTCGGTTCATCGCCATAGTAGCAGCAAGCCGTACCTGTCGGGACTGAGCTTTACGGGCGGTCATAAGATCACTAAGCTCACTGATCGTACCCATTCGACCCACTGCGTCAGCTGCTGCGGCCTGAACCCTGGGCTGCCTGTGGTGGTGCAGAAGTTCCAATGCAACCGGAATGGCTTCGCGGCTCGAGATGGCGACTAGAACCGCGATGATACAGGCCTGTTGTGCGGGCGTATCCCACTGCGACTTGTCGGCCAATACAGAGTTCTTGTGGGCCGGCATGTTCGCAAGTGCATGGGCTGCCATCGCGGTGAGGTGGCGACTATCCTCTTTGTTGACCCGCGCTATAACGGCAGGTTCCATTAATGTGGTAATGAACGAAAAGAGTTCTTGATGGGCCTCGTGGGCTTTTAAGCGAGCGATTGACTTGATTATATCGCGACATGTGCTCAGCACATTAAGATAGAGTGAACCGGAAAGGAATGAGTAGTTCATGTTGGCCATGCCGCGAAGTTCTTGGCACTGATGACGCAGCATGTCCCGAAGGCAGTGGTGAACCGCCAGTAGTGCAGTTGGCAGGTCTGTTGGCATGACCGGATTGGCTTTTTGAAGATTTCGTACCAACATTGGTGCGAATGCACCGTAGCGGGGCATGATTGGCGACGTACGGTCACCGTAAGCGAGCTCCAAGGCGGTGCAATTCGAGACGTTGGAGTCGCTTGACCACAGGCCGGCTAGTTCGCGCGACGGCGATGGAGATACTGGTGAAGTGATGCGATGGCCGCGATGACGGCAACTAACCCCTGTAACGGGTGTTCGCGTCTCGATGGGTTCATCGGAGCACGTTATGGCGGCACAAGGATTAACTGATAAAAACAATTTGCCAGTGTCCACTCGCAAGGTTGAGCCTCCGGCACTTCGTTTGCTTTGCTAGTAATAACCTTAGTACGATTGATGTGCGCGAATTGCACCTGTGTAGCTACTGTAATTGTTTCGGTAAATTGCTGGCGGGAGTGCAGCTCCCGTCAGGATTTTGCGGTATCCGGTGGCGGTGGGGGACTGCTGCTAAAATAGAGCCTATCTCCCTGGGCCAGGAATCTGTAGCAGATTTCTGACTTATCGCGGCTCGTCGAATTCACCGGCGCCCAAACAGTTTTGTCCGTGCTCATCGATAACGAAAAGTCATCGCGAAGTAATTGGGGATCAGTAATGCGTATTAGAACTTCGCAGTCGCGAGACCACAGGAGAGAGAAGCCAATTTCATTCTGATGGTGTTCGGCAGAGACTTCCACATCCACTGCGGTATAGCGCCCGGTTTTGTCGCAAACCGCATTCACGCGCCGAATTTCGGCACACGACCCATTAAATCCAGCCTCCCCTTCGGGCTTTGCATATGCCCAACCGTATGGGCACGTGGCCAATCCCGTGCGCACTGCCCAGGCCGAATCGCCATAGGAATAGTGCCAATACTCGTCTCGGCAATTGCTGAATCCGGCTCCTAACATCGCTTCCACCATGATCATTCTGTTTTTCTTGGCGTCAGGAGATATCTTGTCTGACCATGTGTAAGCGGCTTCCCATCCCGAGGTGGGCGCAATCATATCAAGCGGCTCACCATTTTCGTCAAGCAACCCAACATCAATGGCGCCACCCGTGCAATGTCCGGGAGGCGCGGGCTGATCGTAAGGTGCAAAATACTTGTTGGTAGCCCGCCGCAATGCCGAAAGCGGCCACTGCGGGTGTTCCTCTTTCATGCGCTTAAAATAATTATCCCAGCCGCCTTTTTGCATGTGCAGAGTGCGAAGTGCCGTTCCTGCTCGTAACCTGTACCCTGGCGGGAGTGAAGCCGCTGCAGCGTTAGCCATTTCCGCTACGGTTTTGCGCAGGTATGGGCACACATGGTCCTGCCACACAATGTCCGGGCAAACAACGCGAACATCCACTAGTGGTTCACGCTGTTCAAGAGGTAGGCTGTATTCGAGGATCTTCACCCTGTTGAGCGCCGCGATGGGCTCAGGAGCGCCCTTAAGTATTTGCTTCGGCACTAAAGGTCTTCCTCCTCTGGGTTGTCCTCGTCTATATCGTCAATTGTACCAGAGCAGTCAGTGTACCGGCTAATCTCTTCCCCCCGAAACACGTGTGCTACAAAATCCTCTCGTTCAAACCTAGGAAGGTATGAGGAGACAATATCGTCGTCAATTTGAGCCATGATCTCCTCTTCATCCGCAATAGGGAGATCAGTCTCAAAAATGACAGTGGCGTGAATCGTGTCGTTCGCAAAATGAACATCCACCTGCCCTACGCGTTGGTCACCGTTCCAGAGCAGGTAGATTTCTGATGACTGTGTGCGAACCAACCTGGTGATCTTGTATTTAGAGTCCATGAGCGCCTCCCATCCTGCTGTTTGCCACGAATTGCGTCTGCGCTCCCAACTCTGCCGATGGCTAGGCTGCCTCCTGAAGAGGCGTTGCAAGCACAGATTTACCGCCCGCACTGCGAGTAAAAGCGCTAGCAGTAACAGGCGATTCTATTTGAGTAGCGGCAGTTCCTATTCGGAGCCAAACCGCTGGATAAACTGTACCTTTAAATACTAGATTGACATTGGTATTAGCCCTGCTCCCAATTGCAAGTAAGCGCTTCTCACTGTGTATTTCGCGAATTCTACTCTCCTGGGCATGTGCCTGCTCCTGCAGTCGTTGAACCAGCTGTTTTTTATCCTCGGGCAGACTCGCATGGGTAGTCACATTCCCAAACGGTCTTAGCACGAGTTGAATGCGCTTCACATTCTCTTCCGCAGAGCACAAATCCTCCTCTAACTCCCTTAGCCTCACCGACGAAAATGAATCTACACCGGCGTTTATTTCGGTAATTACGAAGCTGTCACTGCCTACTGTGCCAGCCTCACACCCATTCGTTGCTGAAATGCTGCCGCCTACTACAATTGATGCGGGCGTTCCTAGCAACCGCCCGGGAGTATTCACTTCACAGTTCTCCAGCCGTGAGGTGAGGTAGATGTTTCCGTCAGCAATGATAGTGCAGTCAGTTGCGTCGTTAATAAACACATCGCCGCGCGCACGTATACGACAGCCCCTGATATGAGTACAGGCGTAAACGAATCCCGAGGCAGAGATAGACGCACCCGTGGTATCGGCTTTCAGGCAAACGGCCCCAGTGTAACGATATGACCCACCATTAATAGCCTCGTCAACCAGATTTAATGGTTCCACGCTCAGCTTCTCAGCGTGGTAAATCACTGCACCGGCCTCCCGGGCGGTAAGCCGAGTTCTGTCATCGCTTACAGATACATTATCGCCCACAGTAATGGGTGCCGCTTTCACCGGCTTAGGAGGAATTGGTTGTATCGGCAGGGTTAAGGTCTTACCCGGAGTGCCATTATGAGGCAAAACTATGTGGGCAAGTTCGGTCCCAGCTGACGCCATACGTGCAGGGCCAATAGTCGAATAGTCTGGTAGACCACTCCAGTGGCGTGGAATCGGTTGCGAAATGGCGGATAGGTCAACCAAAAACTTCACAGAGCCGTCGGTTCCGTCTTGCGGCAGAACACCCTGGGCGGCAACTACCGTAGCGGCAGTGGAAGTTTCCGATACAGTGTGAACGGCGTCCCGGATAGCGCTATCGCGTATTCCGTAGGTAACCCCCATACCTTTCAAGCGGTCAGCAACATCAGCGGCAGTGATGTCCTTACCGCCGCCACGTGGCGGATGTATCGTGGCGAGCACTTGAGAGCGATCTGCATTAAATTTTAATTCCAACGAACCGTTAACCTGTATATTGGCCATGTAAGTTGGCTCCTAACGATAAAATGAACATAAATTCAAGTGCTTATTCCACATCGATTTGATTGAAGTAAACGGAATTAATTTGCGCGGATACGAGACCTGGTAACCAAACCATGCATCGGCAGGCGTGCCTCCACAAATGGACAACCCGATATAAGCGAAGAGACGGTGTGTATTCAAGGTAAAATAGTTCGGAAATCATGATCAAGAACCAGAGGAACGTATGAAAACAGGCATTATTGGCCTCGCCCACAGTGGGAAGACCAGCCTTTATAACGCACTTACAAGAAGCCAGGTAAACCTCGCAACATATGGTAGTAACGAAGTGAACACCGGTGTGATACCTGTGCCGGATGAGAGGTTTGAGTACGCCGTTAAGCAGTGCAATCCCAAGAAAATTACACCGGCAACAATTGAAGTAACTGAGGGTGGGGCGCGCATAGAACGAACGCCTGAGGGGGGCAAGCGAGACAAATTTGGTGCAGACTTTTTCGCGAATGTGCGAAATATGGATGCCCTGGTCCTCGTTGTAGCTGCCTTTGAGAATGCTCTTTCTGCTGGAGCTTCTGTTGATCCTGCGCGCGATGCTAACCAGGTTCTTGAGGAGCTTTTGCTCGCGGATCTCACGGTGATTGAGGGCCGCATAGAGCGCCTAGACAAAGCTCGCCTACAAAAGCGTCAAACACCAGGGGAGGCAGCAGAACAGCAGGTACTTCAGCGCATTCGCGAGCACCTTGAGAAGCTACAACCCGTGCGCACCCTTGAGTTAAGCGAAGAAGAACAGAGATCAATTCGGAGTTACGCTTTTGTGTCTGGCAAGCCCATTATCATCGCCGTAAATGTGGCTGAGGATGCTACAGCAGAAGCTGTGGCTGATGTGAGTAAGGACATAAGCGCGTACTGTAAAGAACAGCATATCCAGATGATTACCCTCAGCGCACGTGTTGAAATGGAAGTTGCGCAGATGGAACCGGACGACGAACGTGAATTCCTGGCGGCAATGGGTATAACCGAAGCGGCAAGAGATCGCCTTATAAGAGCCTGCTATGCTGCCTTGGGCGTAATGAGTTTCTTTACAGTAGGCGAAGATGAGGTTCGTGCTTGGACGATACCCAATAACGCTACCGCACTTAAGGCCGCCGAAACCATCCATAGTGATCTTGCACGCGGGTTTATTCGCGCCGAGGTTATTGGCTTCGACGATTTTCGGTCGGCTGGAGGATGTTGGGATGAAGCGCGAAGTGCTGGGAAGATGCACCTGGAGGGGCGCGAATACCTCGTGAAGGACGGAGACATACTTCATGTGCGATTTAAGGTTTAATGCGAGAGTAGGATTGTGAAGCCCAACCGCAAGGTGCTGGTCACAGGGTTTGGTGCCTTTGGCGGTGTTAGGAGTAATCCAACCCAGCGGGTGGTTGATCACCTAAACGCCCAACCACCTACTGATATTGATGTAACCGCGGTAACGATGCCAGTTTCTTGGCAGGAAATGCCAGGCCTGCTTCAACGACATCTTGCACTAGAGAATTGGGATTCGGTCCTACTCTTGGGTGTCGCGGCATCCCGCTCGTGCTGGAGCGTAGAGACTACTGCTTTCAACCGAACGGCTAATGTTCCCGACGCAAGCGGGCAACTTCCCACTAGCATCCACCTGCTACCAGGGGCTCCAGAGTGCCTTCACTCAACATGGGAAGCCTCAAAGGTTTTTAAATCAATTGAAGAGGTGAATTTGCCCGTGCAAATTTCGGCGGATGCCGGTACCTACCTGTGTAATGCGGCGCTTTACCTCTCGCTGCATGAGTTGGGCACCGCAGGTACTCCTGTGGGATTTTTACACGTTCCGCCAGATTGCGACACTATGGCAGCTAGCACCATGAACGGCGCCTCGAACGGTTTTGCATTTTCAAACCATCTGGATGCAGTGCGTGCTGTGTTGCTGGCACTTGTCTCGTGAACACCGGTGTTGGGCAGGAAAAGCACCTCCTTTGGGCGAATTATCAACATTAATATTGCAGCTACCTATACGGGAGATCAGTTGTGGAATTTGATTTACAGGGATATTTGAAGGTTCGCCGAACGATGGTAGAGGATGCGCTGAATACTTTACTGCCGGTGGAAAGCGAGCGGCCGCAAAAGCTTAACGAGGCGATTAGGTACAGTGTACTTGCTCCCGGCAAACGTCTGCGTCCCACTCTGGTTATTGCTGCCGCAGAAGCTTTAGGGAAAGCGGCAGAAATGGTGATGCCCGTGGCCTGTGCGCTAGAGTGTATTCACGTTTTTAGCCTCATACACGACGATTTGCCCTGCATGGATAACGACGATTACAGGCGCGGTCGGCTAACGAATCATAAAGTATACGGTGAAGCTATGGCATTACTCGCTGGTGATGCGCTACTGGCGCTCGCATTTGAACTTGTAGCGGCAAATCCGTGTTCAGTTCCGCTAGATTGTGTAGTTAGAACCATCCACATTATAGCTCGCGCTTCGGGAACGCGGGGTATGGTTGGCGGTCAAGTTGTCGATATGGAAAGTCAAGGGCGGGAAGTTTCTGAGGAGACTCTCTTCTACATCCACGAACACAAGACGGGCGCACTTATTCTAGGATCGGTAGAAGCTGGAGCAGTAATGGCTGGGGCCTCACAACCGGAGTTAGAAGCTCTTCGGGTTTACGGCCGCCAGATCGGTCTTGCATTCCAAATAGCCGATGACATTTTGGACGTTGTCGGTGATGAGGCCCGAATAGGGAAGCCTGTTGGGAGCGATCAGGAACGAGATAAGGCAACATATCCCAGATTGTTCGGCTTGGAAAAATCGCGTGAAATGGCCCATTTTCACGTACAACAGGCCTTATCCGCGTTAGGCCCGTTTGGCCAAGGGGCGGATCCATTGCGAGCTATTGCGTCCTACATTGTTGAACGAGATTTATAGCCCGTGCCCTCCAAATCGGACTGGTTCGGGCCGATTCTATTTGCAAAAGTGCACTACCTGCAGGCGTTTTTCGCACATAGGACACCATAGTGTTTTTAACTGTAAAAAGTTTGTATTCCGCAGCTCTAATCTGTTCGTGTGTAACACTGTGCACCTTAAAGGCAAGCGCCTCCGAGGGCAGCACAAAGGACATGGATACGCCGCACCTGGAGCATTCGTGCGTTCCCAATCTAAGCGCGGATACGCTCCCAATTCATCACGGTTTTTTGACAACTCATTCCGATGGCCACTTTTATTGGCCAAACGGACAGCGACAGAGATTTTGGGGAATTAACGTTAGCAGCACCCGTGTTCTCATACCTACTCCCCAAATCGATGAAACCGTAAAGCTGTTTCAACGCACGGGCATAAATCTGGTTCGATTTGAGGCTATTGACAACCGCAACTGCCTACTTGGCAGCACCAACTCACCCAACTCGCTCCATATGGATTCTCGGTATCTGAATGCACTGGACTACTGGATAGCTGACCTGCACAAGGCGCACATCGGTTATTATTTGGATTTACTAGACTTGCGAACCTTTAAGCTTGGTGATGGTGTGCCGAATGCCAATTTGCTTCGCAGGGCAGCAAGACCCTACGCCTTTTTTGATCAGAAACTCATTGATCTACAGATGCGCTATGCAAAGCAGTTGCTCACGCACGTTAACCCATATACAGGTGTTGCACCCGCACACGATACAGACTTAGTGATGTTGGAAATTTGTAATGAGAATGGTCCGTTTTTGTACATGAATAGG
The DNA here is from genome assembly GCA_027450145.1 of Chthonomonadaceae bacterium. Classification (GTDB taxonomy): domain Bacteria; phylum Armatimonadota; class Chthonomonadetes; order Chthonomonadales; family Chthonomonadaceae; genus JAJZFK01. Next base: position 11,115 of record DAIDKH010000006.1, read on the forward strand.
CTGGCGCACCTTGTTTCACCCTATCGCCAGGAACTCGCGGCATTGTGGAACGATTGGTTGCTAAAGCGCTATCAAACTAGAGCGGCACTACAAAGAGCATGGTCGGTGCCCGGCAAGGGATCTCCTCTATTTCCTTCAGAGCATTTGCTTACCGCAACCATAGCATTGCCTGCATTCACGAACAGCGCTTCTGCAATATTGCACAATCCAAAGCGATTAGCAGACGGGGTAAGGTTTCTGTCAAGCATTGAGGTCCGATATTTTCGCAGGATGAAAGACTACCTACGCGGACTTGGGGTGAGGATTCCAATCACTGGTGTGGTCTCCAGCACGATCGTGCCGGACCTTGCCTCAGTAGTAAAAACCTGTGACTTTACCGCCGAGAACTGGTATGGTGAAGCTGTCGACTATGATAGTCACATACCTGGGCGCAGGTACTATGATGACAACGATCCATTGGGTAGCGATGGCTTGGGAGGCTTCGCACCGTTCACATCGTGCCTGCATTGGGCCGGCAAACCCGCTGTTATCCGCGAATGGGATACCACTTGGCCTAACCAGTGGCGGTCATCCTCGGTACCGGAGGTGCTGGCTTATGCAAGCCTACAGGATTACGATGCGGTTATTCTATTTGGCTACCAAACGAACAGAGCCTTGAACGGAGCCGGGCCGCAAGTTCTAAACGATTTTGCGGTGCAGGCAGACCCCACCATCTGGGGATTGTACGGTTTAGCTGGCTGGGCGTTTATGCACCACGATCTTTCGCCTGCGATCCACACCGTCACACTTAACTATCCCAAGGGAAAGTTAAGCCGCTGGCCAAATGACATTACAGAGGTCGCTAAGGCTGCGTGGAGCGTTAAACTAGAGAGCAATATTGCCGCACCTGAGGGGTTACTCACCGTCATCCCAAGTCGTAGTCAAAGTACGGAACAACTTCAGAATCTCATGACTGAACTTTATAAACGGGGGGCTAACATAAGCGCAACGTCCCCTAAAACGGGTACCTGGCTTAGCGACACCGGGGAAATTACACTAACCACGAGCCAGCACCTGCTGGTTGTTAATGCACCTTCTGTGGCCATTATTGCGGGAAGGTTCATACCCGGTCACCTTTACCACGTAGGCAGTTTGAGTTTCACTACTGCCACCCCATATGGTGCATTGATGGCAGTGGCGCTAGACGGCCGCATGATTCGATATTCCCGCAATCTTGTTATCAAAATGGTTTCAACTGCTGTAAATTATGGACAGCAACTTACAAAGTCGCCTGCTGGGGCTCCCGCGGCGTGGATGCTAACAGACGCAGGTACCCTACCAGTTTTAACCGGTGGCGCACCTAGCGCACTTGCCACTAAGGTTTGGATTCAACCAGAAAAGTCTACCATGCACGTAAACCCGCTCCTCTCAATGAACTTGCAGAACGGTGTATGGGAACTGGATCTTGTTGACGGAAAAGCAAACCTCCTATGTGACACCGCCGGTATAAGCGGGGTTGCCACAGGATTGAGTTTTGTGACACCTGCCGTCGGAAGTGTGAAGGCCGGCACCCTTGCGCAAGTAGCCCTAACGGGCAATATTGAGAATGGACATTGATTGGACTATGAACTCTTTGGTCACACTTCCGGACGAGCTATTAAATCTCGTTAAGCTGGACAATATGGGGTACTCGCACGTCGATGCCGCAGCTGAGGCCACTGCAAACGGGACTCCATACCTTAAGGAACCTGGTGTGGCACTGTTGGCACGGTCTCAGTCGTCGTTAGGTGGGTTTCGCCCATTCCTAGAAGGGTTTAGCCCAGACCTGCGGTTTCCAGAGTATCTTGATGATCCTGGCTTGCTTGAACCCGGCGCCCAGCTATGCAAGGCGGCAGGGCAGCTTTGCTACGCCTCGTTTGGCCCCAAGCGAACCCATAATGCCGATGCCGGGCGTTACTTTGCGAATATTAGGAGCAGTGGGCACGGATCTGTTTTAGAGCACGCCTCGTTCAGCTTTTTGTTATATGGCGTGAGCAGATCCGTAACTCATGAGGTTGTACGCCACCGCGCAGGTATGGCCTATAGTCAGATTTCCCAGCGCTATGTATCTGGTAGAGTGTTGCGATTTGTAGAGCGGCCAGAATACCAGAACGATCCGGAACTGCATCGGCAGTTCGAGCGCCGGATTGATCGGGCTGCCGCTGACTATGAGTCCGTGGCGAATCACCTTTTGGCGCTTCAGAAGGACGGTTTAGAGACTTTGAGCGGTGATGCCGCCACCGACAGACGGAAGAAAGTACAGCAGGCGGCTCGTTCACTGCTGCCAAATGAAACTGAGGCGCCATTGGTGATGACCGGTAATGCCCGATCGCTTCGTCACTTTATAGAGATGCGTGGTAATAGCCATGCTGAAGTAGAGATAAGACGGTTGGCATTGCGAATGTATCTCTGTCTATCTGTTATTGAGCCAGACTTGTTTGGTGATTATGTTGTGAGTAAAGAGGCTGATGGACTATGGAGCGTCCTCACCGACACGCCTAAAGTATAATAAAGGTATGACTCCACTTCCAGCGGAGCAGGATGTTTCTGCTCCCTTCAGATTAGGCGTGATAGGCTGCGAGCAAGCTCGACTGCGCTACCACGCTGCACTGCATGGTAACCCGCGCCTAAAGGTGGTCGCCATTAGCGATCCGGACGAACGCTACGCAAAGGTTTGGGCACGTGAACTTGGTACAAAACCAGCAGTTGCAGCGGATGCCGCGGATCTTTCAGCGCAGGACCTGAATGGCGTACTGGTATGCCTACCTCTTGATCAGCGAGCAGAGGCTATAGCCGAGGCCCTTCGCGCGGATTTGCCGGTACTGGCCGAGGTACCGGTAGCCGATAACCTCACTGTACTAGACGACCTGTATGCGCTGGCAGTGAGCCACAATGTGCCCCTGGTTCCTGCGCTTCCGCGCCGTTTCGACCCGTACGTATTAAAGGCTACTGAAATCGTTACCTCGGGTATGCTGGGTACTGTGCAACACACTCGCTGTTCTTGGGCGTACCCCATTGAAATCCCCGTTCCCGACGCTGACACGATTAGTGGTAGCTGGAGCACTATTGTGCAGGCAATGGCATGCCAAACCGCTGACCTGGTGGATATGTGGCACGGTGAACCCTTTACCGTAAGCGCAGATGTGGATGTAAGTCTGTTTCGAAAGCGGGAGCAGCCAGCAGGCCGCCAGAAACCAGACGCAACGCTTGCAACAATTATTACGGCACACGCATGCGGCCAGGCAACGCACCAGTTAATGCGTACACGGTCGGTGCGCCCCGATGAACGATACCACCTAACAGGATCTCGTGGTCAGCTTGAACTGACGTTGAACGCGGGCCCAACCAGCAACCCCGCGCCCGCACTGGTCATACAGATTGCAGGCGAACCAGCAGTCACAGTGAAACCGGAAATCGAGACGCATGAAAAGCGAATATCATTACCCACATTGCGAGCCTTGCGAATGCTGGACTTCTTCAGCGATTGTGCACGTGGTAACGCAAAACCTTTGCACAGCCCTCGGCAGTTCAGAGTTTTGTTAGAGGTCGTACATGCTACGTTCATCTCTACACTAGAGGCATCTAAGGTGAACCTGCCTCTGCTTCGTTCGCCCGATTTAGACGCCGTAATACGAACGATGCTAGGTGACTTCAAGGCGCTGCCACCATCGCCCCACTAAGGCGTTCATAACTGACGGGGGATTTGCTCTAGCCACGCCGTTCAATGATACTAACCGGATCCAATGCCCGTAGTCGCATACCCACGGTGATGACAGCAAAGATCACGATGATCGCAGGTAGCGGTATCGTGAACATGAATGCGCGCGGGTCTTCTGCGTTTAGCAGTAAGCCACGGGGGTGGAGTACAAATGCAGAGAGGGCCATGAGCAGCCCAATTGTGACGCCAACGCCCGCGATCCAGCCAATAATGCACAAAATTGTGGTCTCACCAACGGTTCGCCGCAAAAGCATACCTCGCGTGTAGCCAATGGCAGAGAGTGTAGCTACCTCGGGTAGCCGCTGGGTAAAGTAGATATTGGAAAGGAGAGCGCATACAAACGCAATAGAGAAGATGATGATTGTGATCACAATATTCAGGATTAAGTAGAGATTTGAGAGTGCGCTTCTCGTTTCCCGCACAAGGCCCGCGAATCTCCATACGTGCACCTGTGTGCGATCCGCTGTCTTCGCAATAGCATTATCCAGTGCCCGCTGAGCGGCCAGGGTGCCGTTTGGTGCGAACGCAAGATAGCCAGAGAACGTGAGCGGGGAATCCTTATCCGGAAGCGATCTATCCATTAGGCCCACCCAACACGGTCCTTTTAAGAGGCCCACCAGCTTTATAGGTACCGGCGCATAGTCATCGCGCGAGTTAGGCTGCAGCAATACGCTACCAAGGTGCACACCAAGATTGCGAGCAACATCACTAGAAATTGCAGCCTCGGCACTGCCGGGCCTAGGCAAATGACCTGCTTCGAGGCTTACTCCTGTGCGCTTCATCATAAGATGCATGGCCTGTGGAGGCAGACCAAAAACGGGAAAGGGCATCTTGCCAAAAATTGTTTTAATGAAGAGCTGGTAGGAGTGTGTTCTGTAGATAGGACCAGCTTGGGGTAGTTTACGAAACTTGGCAATCTGATCAGCGGGTATCTCAAGAGAATTACGCGGGGTAAGACCTGTGAGGTACTTGTTGTAGCCGTAAAGCGTGTATATTGTGAGATCAACCGAGTGAATAATGCTCACTACGCTGGCAACCAGTACTACAGCGAGCACAATAACGGTTGCAATGGGTGCGGCTTTGCCAGGATTTCGCCGTACATAAAGAAGCGGGCTGAGAGTAGGGTTCATAACTTCACTACATATACCTCATGCCCAATACGAACAACACAATGTTGTTCGTTGCCGTTAAGTGGTTGGGGCAGGGTATCCTCTACAAATCAGGCGCGAACCATACGCGGCACGCAGTACAAACCGCAACATGTACTGATAAAATCACAACAAAAAATCTAAGGCTTACAATGCATTCTAATGATGAAGCAGAAGCGGGTGTTACCGACCAGGCTTCTGTATCCGGGCAGTCGTACTATTACGCCGCCGCATTCGCGTTACTGCTGTTCATTCTCTTTTTCGTGCGCTTGGGCAGTGCAAGAATATTCGATCTCGACGAGGGTCTGTACGCCGACTGTGCGCGTAATATGGCCGTGCATAACAACTGGATCACCCCGCTGCTCAACACGCATCCACCGTTTAATCGCCGTGTGTCGTTTACACCATTTTTTGAAAAGCCGGCGCTAATCTACTGGCTTGGGGCAATCGCTATAAAAGCTGCTGGCGTGAATGCGCTTGCCGTGAGGCTGCCTGGCGCTCTTCTGGCGGTTGCAACGGTATGGCTTATCTACTGGTTTGGCACCAAATGGTTTAACAAGCGTTCAGCACTTTTGGCTGCTCTCGTCTACGCCGCATGTCCCTTAACTGTGCTGGATGCAAGACAATATACAACAGACGGTCCCTTAGTTTTTCTGTTTACCGTGCAGATGTTCAGTTTTTGGCAGGCACTTACTGCCCACCGACGAGGGGCTGCTGCACTTCGTAACCGTTACGTCGTAATCTACTGGGTATTTACTGCACTTGCCATTTTGATGAAGGGCGCGGTAGGAATGCTTCTCCCGCCCATTGTGTTTGCGGTATACCTCGTGCTTCATAGCGCAGCCGTTCGAGTGGATCGTAAGCGGGGCGTTCGTCTACGGGGTAACGTGCAATTCAATGAGATGAAATCACTCATTCCGGTGGTGAAGTCGCTGGCGCCGGTGGGTGCTTTGCTACTCTGTATTGCTATAGCGGCACCGTGGCACTATTTGGTTTGGCGAGCCGGCGGCAGAGACGAACTGGGGCATACCTGGGTTCAGGAATATATCATACGCCAGCATATTGGTAGGTTCAAAGGGTTAGATAAGGTACATGATGCGCCGTTGCCCACCTACTTTATCTACTTTTTAATTGGGTTCTTTCCATGGGCGGGTTTTGTACCAGCTGCGTTACGACTTACTCGTGGAGCATCCGCAGAGCAGCGTGATATTGAAAAGTACCTGGTCATCTGGTTTTGGGTAATTTTTGGCGGGTTTAGTGTTGCTGCAGCCAAGTTGCCTACGTATATCGCCCCCGCATACCCGGCCGCTGCACTGCTTTTGGGGCGCTGGTTAGATTGTGCTTGGAACACGACTGTCAATACCGCGCAGAGACTGACCTTTCAACGTGCCACTGCCACGGCAGCATGGGTGTGTGGAGTACTGGTGGCCGCTGCTTTTGTGGGACCTCACTTCGTGCCTAAATCGGCGCCTATACCGGGCAGCCTGGTATCGTTTGTGCAACTGCTTACGGTGACGCTACTTATTGTCAGTGGGGTTGCATGGGCAGTAAGCCGTTTTTCCGCCACTCTACCTACCGGTATGGTCATCGGTTTGCTTACCACATTGGTGATTGTGCTTGCCGTAGCCGGCAGCACACAAGGATATGCCGATGCCAACAGGCTGGTCATTGGTCCCTATCAGCGAACAGCCTCTGCTGCTGAGGCGGATGCGCAACGTGGGCTGCCCGTTATCTTTTACCATATCATTCCCCGGCGGCCCAGTATGCTGTTTTATGTAGATTACTCGCCCTATGAGCAGAAGCATCGTGCATTTTTTAGCTGGGCCTATGCTGACCCGGTTCCTCATGGTGGTTGGGTAGATGTGGTTACCAGTACTCGAGACTATCGCCGTGATTTAAGACCCCGCCTAGGTAAGCGCGGAGTTAAGCCGGAAGTTTTACGCGAAGAACGGGGCTGGCTGCTGCTGCGGCTGCAGGTGCCACTTCGTTAGCGGTCTCCTTTGCGGCATATAACAGGCTATGTACCTGTACTAGGTGAACCAGCTCTAGCTGTCAATAGTGCAGCAGGCTGTAATGGAGGCTGATCTTCTGCGCGTACGGAAGGTAGTATGCGTGTAATGGCGCTCATACCGCCCGCATACATACGAAGCTGGCTGGAGAGAGGTTCTACTGCTTCAACCAGAATGGATACTCCACTGCCTTTATGTTTTACAATACCGGTAACTGTCACTGCTGGTGATGTAAGGAAAACTGGGGCGCACGCATCCATATACTGGCCCGTACAGATAATCTGTATGAAGTCTGTTTCATCTTCAACGGTGGTGAAGAGTGTGGTGCGACCAGTCCGGGTAGGTGGTCGGTGTGGCCTTAGGTTGAGACCCGCCACGCTTACTCTGCGGTTGTGGCTGGTTCTATTAGCCTGCCATGCAGTTATGACGTGCTGTTCACTTAGCGCGTCACGATAGTATGCCAGTGGGTGGCACGATGAGGCTACCCCGCACATGCGCCATTCCCACTGAAACTTTTCATACGGTGAGAAATCTTCAATGTCATAAGCACATGGCGTGGGCACATTGCTGCTGCGCGGAAAACAGATAACCGGTTGGCTGTTAAACTCTTCGGTGCGAAACAGGAGTGCTTGCGCTATGGTTTCATCCAGACGCCATAGCAGCCCTCTAGTATGTGGGTGAAGGTTTTGAAAAGCACCGCATAAAATGAGATTTTCCAGCCGATTACGGTGTAGTGGCACTCTCGCGCAGAAATCTAGAAGCGAGTGGAATTCAGACTGTCTTCTTGCGGTAAGAATGGTGTCTATATCTTGTTGGCGCAGTTCTTCTACCAAACGCAGGCCCACGCGTATACTCTCATCCGTAGGGGTGGTACATACCTCTTCGCTTTCGTTAATGTCGATGGGGAGAATGGTAACTCCCCGACGCCGTGCCTCGGCTGCCAAACTGTTGGCAGAGTAGTAGCCCATTGGCTGGCAGCTCATGAGTGCCGCAAAGTATTCGGCAGGGTGGTGGCAGGAAATGTAGGCGCTACGTTGCGCGGTAATTGCAAAAGAGGCTGCGTGACCTTCTGTAAAACCGTAGCCACTCCAGCTCTCTATCTGCTGCCATATAAGCTGAGCAGTTTCTACACTTAGGTCACGATGATATTGTGTGGCTTTGCCGATAAATTCCTCGCAGGCTTGTTGCATGGTTCCCTGCCGGTCATGCTTCGAGAGACGTTTTCTCATTCTATCGGCTTCTGCTTCTGATATTCCTGTCATTGCTGCGAGTACCTGCACTACTTGCTCTTGAAAAATAACACATCCATATGTTTTGGCCAATACCGGCTGCAGTGCAGGATGTAGCACATCTGCCCTGGCCCAGCCATTACGACATGCAACAAAACGCCGCACTGCAAAACTTCGTATGGGGCCTGGGCGAATAAGAGCCACGCTGGCAACAAGATCCTCAAACTGGCGAGATTCCAGTGTGCATGCCAGTGCCATTTGTGCCGGAGATTCTAACTGAAATGCTCCCATGGCTTTACCAGATCTTAACAGGCGATAGGTGTCTTCATCTTCTGCAGGTATGTTGTTGTACTGAAAGCCGTGAATGCGTTCTGCTATCTGTGAAGATGCTTGCTCTACGGCAGTGAGTATGCGCAGGGATAGGACGTCTAACTTCATACCTCCAACCTCTTCCACATCGTCCTTATCTAGTGTGATAAGTGGCAAGATGCCTCTTGCAGTTGGCTGCATGGGGGCTAAGGTATGCAGCGGCTGTCTAAACACAACTACCCCGGATGAGTGGGTGCCAATGTGACGGGGAAATCCTGCAATACGTTTGCAGAGGCTAAAAAGCAAGTGGCACTGTTTTGTAAGTGCAATGTGTGGCTTTAGCTCTGGCACATGTGAAAATGCATCTTCAATATGAGCGGCTCTTACGAAATGGGCAACATTCTTACTGAAGAACTTTAGTAATTCGGGTGGCAGCGCCAGTGCTTTACCTACATCGCGTAATGCGGATTTTGCTCGGTAGGTATGAAATGTGCAGGCCATGGCTACGTGTTCGGCACCATATTCGGCTGCAATAAAGCGGAATACCTCATCGCGGCGGTTGGCGTCGAAATCAAGGTCTATATCCGGTGTTTTGCCAGGAGAGAGAAATCGGGCGAAAGGCAGATTGCGCGATATAACGTCTACATCAGTAAGCATGAGAGCGTATGCGGTGCAGGAATCTGCAGCGCTACCCCTTCCTGTGCAGCGAATTCCCATGCTGCGCGCCCAGCGTGCTGTCTTCCATGCGAACAGGAAGTAGTTTGCAAAGCCCATACTGGTAATAATTTCTAATTCATGTTGTAGACGTGATTCTACTGCTTTTGTAAAGGGACGATAACGATAGCGTGCTCCTTTATAGGCGAGATGACGCAGGTATTCGTTTTCGTTGGTGCCTGGTGGACAGTGGTGTACCGGGCTAAAGTTACTTACTTGTACAAGAGAATCGGTACACATGCTAGCAATGGCGGCACTGTTAGCGAGTACCTGAGGACAGTGTTCAAAAAGCTGCCGCATTTGCTGTTCCGATTTTAAATAGCGTTCTGAATTAAGCGGACGAGCCCAGTGAGGTGTATTAAGATCGATACCGTACCGTATACATGTAAGGATATCATGCGCTGCAAAATCTTCGGCCCGCGCATAATGTACGTTGTTGGTGGCTACGGCTTGCACTTTGCACTCTGCGGCGAGTTGCAGCAGTTCTAAACACACACGCTGCGAATGAGGGGTGAGGTCATCTTGCAGTTCTACAAAGAGGCGTTCATCCCCAAATATCTTTATGAGCACTTGCAGGGTTTGGCGGGCTTCAGTGTATCTATGAGTTTCTATCAACCTGAAAATGTTACCTCGGCGGCAGCCAGTAAGGCAGAGTACTCCTTCGTTATAGTCCTGTAGTGCCTGTATCGGCAGCAGGGGGTGTAGTCTTTCGCCTGTTTGTGCTGCTATGGTAAGCAGTCGGCAAAGAGTTGCGTATCCTGTTGAATTTATTGCAATGAGTGTAAGATGACTATTATCCTGCAGCGTAACCTCGGCGCCAAAAATGGGCTTAATACCATATGCATGACAGGTGGTATGGAATTTTACGGCAGCTGCCAATGAGTCATGATCGGTAAGTGCAAGAGCGGGCATACCCATTTCGGCGGCTCGAGATACCAGTGTCTCTATATCAGATGCGCCATCTAGAAAACTATATGGGCTGTGTACATGCAAATGAATAAACATGGCAGCCTCTCAGTCGGCAATCGCGGTAAGGCACCATCGGCTGCCTATTCTAGTAAGTTCACAGCAGCCCATGCGCCCGCAAAGTATTCTGTACGCAAATTTATCTACATAACCTTGGTCAGTCCATGTAGTTTCATTCCATCGGTTTTCTACAGAATCTACGGGGTACTCTTTACCTCGCCATACCACACGTATGGGGTTTCCATTGGAGCCTGTAATGACTTGAATGGGCTCTTGGCATTTTCTACCCAATCCATGAATCCAGGTTTGAATAGAGCTAGATCTCACCAACTGATCGGCTTTTACTACTTTACCGCCGCCATATTTTTTGCTGATGTACCCAAGGGATTTATGCAGTCTGTCATGGCGTTCGTGCGGATATCCTGCAATAGACTGGTTATCATCTAACAGGGCAAGCTGGCGTGCGGTACCAACGCCAAACGCTCCAACACGCAAGGTAATTCGCTGCACCGGTTGAGCAGGGCTAAGCTTGTACAGCAGGCGCTCACCTGCCTCGGCAATTATAAGCGGGTTTCGTGTAGCGTGCTCCAGCTTCAGTTCTGCAATAGCGGGTAAGCCGGTTTCAGGTTCAAGTTCCAGTGCAATCCATGCACACAACTCCTGACGAGCAGTAAGTTTACGCGCAAGATAGGCTGCCAAACGCGGCAATATTTTTTGCAGTAACCCGAGGTCATTTATGGGTTCTTCATACCAGTGTGATCGTTGCAAGCAAGGAGGAGGCCATACCGGGCATAAACGGTTGTCATCCTGCCCCATAGCCAGGCGCATTACCTGGTGAGCGGATGCACCAAATTGGCGTATCAGCTCTGTTAGGGGAGTACGCATGAAGTCACCAGCGGTACGAATGCCCAACCGTTCTGCACGCTTGATAATGGCAGGGTCTATGCCTGGCAGCATTATAAGGCTGATACCAGCCATGAATAGCAGTTCGTTTTCCTGCGATACCAGCTTTATTTTTCCGCGCCCCACGCGCAGCGCAGCCAACTGAGCAATAAGTTTACTGCTGCCAATACCCACACTGGGGCGCATGCCATATATCTGGCTAACGTGCTTGCAAAGTTCTATTGTACGAGGAAGTAGGTCCTTCTCTTCTGCAAGCAGGAAACACCATTCTGGACCGTTAGGTTCTACCACGGAACTTTCAGCAGCAGCCAGCCACCATAATTTATTGGCTGCTTCCAGATAGATTTCCCTGTTGTACTCTTTAAACAAGGTATTGGGATGCATTGCGAGAATACCGGTCTTGCTTTGGCCGGGTACAATGCCTCTTTTTTCAGCCTCACCTGAAATAACTACGGCCTGGTCTTCTTCGTTTAGCAGTACTAACGGCTTGTTGAGCAGTTCTGAATTAAGCCTGGTCTCAGCATAGATTCCCATTTGGGGTAAATACAGAGATAATGTAATCATTTGTCTACCAAAAGATTAAGTGTATATCTGTATTATACGAAGAAAGTGTATTTTTGTCTACTAAATTATATGGGCACTATAAATTAATTGGTGGGTTGTTGTGTTTGAAGAACGAGGAAGACATTGTATGCTGCTGTGGTTTGTCGCATAACCTCTTCACCATTTTCGTGTTGCAGCAGCGTGCGGTGAGCTGTAGTCCACTCTGTTAGATACTGAGGGTTATGAGGGTCGTTAAGCAGCATGCACATAGCGGCGTAGGCGTTGCAAAAATCGATGTACTGTGGAGTTACTGCTAGAGAAGCAGCCTGTTGAAAGTGCTGTTGGGCCTGCTGCCAGTGCATTCGCGCCATGCAGTGTGCGGCGAGCAGCCAGTGGGCACGTGCCGCAAGAGCGGGCTCTTCCTGATTTTCCTGTGAAAGACGCAGGTAGAGTCTGGCGGCTTCCATACCAAAGAGCAGGTGAGTGTCCTGTATGACCAGATCTGGTGAATTCCAGCCAGGCCATGTAGCTGATGCAAGCCTGCCAGCCAGTTCTGCAGCCTGTTGCCGTAGGTGCGCCGCTGATTGTGGACTTTCTGTTTTTAGTGTAATGGAGTTAGCAAGGCAAAATTGAATACCGGCATGTACCAGTACTACCATGCTGTTTAAATCTGTACTTTCCTGCTGTAAATGAGCAGCTAATTCATTCAGCAATCTGCCAGCCGCTAGAGGTGTGATGGTTGCAACCATCTCCTCAATCGCTGCATAAATATCCTGTTCGTGCCATCGCGCAATAAAGTGGTGAACATGGTTATCGTCCCAGTCCATCTGTAAACCTCCCTGCGATATTGCCGCAGTGTTGCCATCGCTCTTATGGGATTGGCTGAAGAACGCTTATAGGGTTATTCTAATGGTTGATTAAAAGCAAACCGCTCCGCAAGTCGTGCGCTACGTGCAAATTGTGTTAGCAGTTCTTCTTCCCCATTAGAAAACGTGCCAGATTTGTGTGAAAACACCTCTAGAACACCCACTGTGTGTCTACCCTCTTTAATGGGGACACCCAAATACGATTTAAAAGGACCAAGGGTATGTTCTAACGTAACTTGAGGAGGTATGCTATTGCCTCCCACGGCAAGAACGCGGCCATAACGGGCGACCCATGCAGTATGGCTTTTTATGTCGCTGCTGTTCATCCATGAAATGTCATCGTCTGGTTTATTTATAAAGGCAATAGGTAGCAATTCACCTGCTAGAACCGCGTGCATGATGCACGTATCGGCGTGTACCATTTCACGTATAATCGTTGCTATTGTCTCGGTTGTTATCCCGGTGCTAAGTTTTAGGCTGGCAGCTATGCGGTTAAAACCGCGCTGCACTGTTCGGCTGTGTTCATTATGCTGGCTGCTGAGCTGGTTGTTTTCTAGCGCTGTAGCAAGGTGATTGGCAATAATATCCAGCAGATTGAGTTCGTGTTCTGCCCAGTGGCGCCTATGCGGTGACATGGCAAGCAGTACGCCCAATTCGTTGTCAACCGTAGCGAGAGGTACTCCCATAGCTGATCGCACACCCAAAACACCCAACGGATGTGAGGCGTTACGCACATCCATTTCAATATCGGTTATTCGTGCTGGCGTAAGCCATTGATATATCCAGCCGGGTATTGATTCGCCTGGTGCACATTTGAAAGCCGCCGCCCCACCCGTTAGCCCGCTGCTGCTACGCATGTGCAGCATATTTTCGTGCGAGTCATACATCAATACCGCAAACTGGGTAACAAGCAGCAGTTCCTCTACTGCCTTGCTGACCGCGCGCAGGTTTTTGTCATCATCATGTGTACTGGCGAGATCTCTGGCGAGCCTGTAGAGGGTCTCGGTTTCCATTTTGCGCAGTGAAAGATCCTCATACATGAAGGCGTTATGCACAGCAGTACCCGCCTGTGCAAGGAGAGTTTCCACCAGGCGCATTTGCCTGTTAGAGTAGGGGTTTTCTGTTTGTCGTGCGGCTACCAGTACTCCTAGCACCTCACCGCCGCTCTCTAGGGAAGCAACTAATCCGCTTTGCAGAATGTCGCAATCTAGCAGCGTATGAAACTCTTGCAACTGTTCGCTGTTTAACGAATAGACACCTGGAAACTGCAGTGCCTGACGAACCATGAGGCCCTGCACGTCCAGTTGTACCTCTCGTCGGTCTTCGGGTACACCGTCGGAACAAGCCGGCAACAGGTGAGTTCGTGGATCGTTGAGCATAAAGACGGCTGAGAACGAGGGTTGTAGCAGGTCTTTAAGGCCGTCGAGTAGTGATTGAAGTACAATTTGGATGTTGAGGCTGCCACTAATTGTGCGTGCCGACCTATGCAGAATGGAGAGGTCGTGTTCTTTTTGCTGAAGCTGCTGACGAATCTCTGCACTATTAAGAGCAAGCCGAATCGTCCGTTCAAGAATAGCGAGTGCGCTTAGTTCCCGTGTGCTAAAGCCTACCCTGGTGCATGTTATTTCAATGATGCCCAGTGCATCATTCTCGGGCCCAAGCGGGTAAAGGAGTGTGTGGTCGCCTGAGGGCAGTGCGAGGGTTGTGGGTTTTCCCTCGGGCATCTCGGTGCGGGCTCTCTCAATACGTGCCGGAAGGTTTGCTGCATGAGAAAATGGGATTGCGCTTCCTGCCAGCGCATGTGGGCCAGTAGGGTTATCTGCGGTAGGAAAGAGCCCTATCAGCACGCTGTCGGCATCCAGTACCGCAGCAAGCTCATCTGCGGCAGCCTGAAGCAGCACACGCACCGCAGAACGAGCGTGTGCTGCTATAGCTTGTTGGGCGAGGGCGATTCGTTCCACCATCTGTGCACTGTATCCCGCCACATCAGACAAAACAGTACTCCCATTTCACTGCAAACTGCAGACAAAGGCAATATTACCGCCCCATTGCCGTGTGCACTGTGTTTACTGACGGAACCTGTTGTGCACTAGTTCACACATACGTGTCATTAGCGGCGACACGCCTATACTCGTGTTCCCACCACCGCGCTTAGCGCTGATTCGCTGGTGCATAATCTGCCGTCTACTGGACGTACGGCAAGTTGGTGAGTGCTGGCGGGTGCATAGATCTGAGCGGAACAGATTCTACATGAGCCAACCATAGAAAGCTCTCCATGGCGGGTTCGTACGATTGTTGGCTGGCTGATCTCCTGATGACACCTGCAGCGAACACAGTAAGCGATCATGGTCTCTCCTTTTGCCTCGTTGAACTGCAGTGCAGTCACGCGGCATATAACTGGAAGGGGGCTGTAGTTGCCTCCAAATACAGCATCGGCCCTACCAGGCTCCGGTTATGCGATGTTCTGTTTGTGCTAGGTTCCTAAAGATTAGGACTGCACGGGGATGTGCCGTGCCGCACACCCCGTAATCGCTGCTGACGTTCGTTGACGTCGTACTGTCGCGCAGGTAAATGCCGGAGGACCCCTGGCATCCCTGCATTACGCAGTAATCTGCAGCTTGTATGATGGCTAATTGCTATTTCAAAAGTGCAATAGAAGGAACATTGGCAAACGCGCACGGTGGCTAGAGACTGCCCAGTTACGCTTTGCTATTGAGGTTGTATTATACGCGCAGTTTACGGGCTTGTAAATGGTTGATTCAACTTATTTTTATGTTGTTTGTTTATAATTAATGATATCTAATCACGGCTAATAACAATCTTAGTAGATTACCGACAGGCATATTTTAGCCTAGTTATTTTGGGCTTCGTTTCTGTGAATTTGTAAGGTTTACATCGCCATGCAAGTGTATGCCTAACTGTTTCTGCTGGCGTAATAACCCGTGTGATGACCTGGCGCAACATTCGGCAGCATCCTGAGTAACCTGCCTATGCCTTACCCGTAAGCAGAGATGGCACAAGCCGAAGAGGAGTGTAATCTAACAGGCAGTTCACTGCGTTGTCGCGTTTGTACCTTTCAGCATATCTTCGTTCTGCTCTGGTGCGCTTGAACCCTGTACCAGGTTTTGTTTTGTATCTGGAGAGCTTATCAAGAGAAGTTCTGAAGGCTGCATCATTCGTAGTTCAACCGCATTAAGGCACCGTTGAACCTTATCGTAATAGGTGCTCGGGATGCCCTGCTGCTGCAACTCTCTTAGCATTTGTGCGGTAGACATATCACCAATATGAGAAAGTGCAGCCAGAAGATTATTCGTTAAGTCGGCGTGTATTATATCCTGGTGGGTGGTAGCAAAGTCGCTTGAGGTGATGTGGTATAGCGCTAACTGGTTGAGTAAGGCAAGTTGAGCAGGGTGAATGTGGGTACTGCACTTGGCGGTTATGTTACTCAGCACCGTTGACAACATGAAATAGTACAACCAGTTTTCGCGGTCTACGGACCGGGTCGTTAGCAAGAGTTTGAGGGAATCTGGATCGTCCTGGCTAACGGCACTGTAAAGTTGTTGGTACTGCTTATTGTCCTGCACTGCTTCTATTCCCAGTAATGGAAGGGCGCCAAGAACGATTATAATGGCCAAGATGAACGCAGTGATTACGAGCACTATTCCAGTATCCCGTATTGGTACCGTGTTTACTGATAGTGCACCCATACCCCCCAGAAAACAGGCTACGAGAAATCCACTTAGGCGGAATATGACAGTTACCGGCCTCGTGAATCGTGCACGTGAGTAGCCTTTAGCCGACATAACGGGTGCCTGACGAAGTGCATGATGTGCCTGTTTCGGGTTGAGCGCATGCAAAGCCCGCAGTGATGCTGCCCTAATCCGTCGTGAATTCGTGAAGGTTGCTCGATTCGTTAGCGCGGTTGTAGCTCGTTCGCCTCCGAGCATTTGTAGAGCATGGATGGCTGCGGGCAATAGAGTCGTTTTCACTGCGAGCCAGTTGATACTTTTCACAGGTTTATGTTGGTGTCTTTGTTCCGTTTCGACGACTTCGCAGATGAGGGCTTTTTGCTCTTCAGTAAGGTTTGTAGCCTGTTCATGAGTGAGGTTCGCCAGGTAGTCTTTTGCTTTAACTACCCAGTGAGCCTCTAAACGCGTAGGGCGGCTGGATTGTAAAAATGCTCCTGTTAGGTCCAGAAAAATCTGCGGATCATTCTCTATTTCGCGCCCGGGGTATTTGCTTATTGTGTCCTTAATGTTGGTGATGTTTCTGCACTCCAGCACCTTTCGAGCATACCACCATGGAGCGAGCAAGAGGCAGCAGGCAGTTACCCCTATTGTAATATTAGTTGAAACATGAAGTATAGGCATTGTTACTGCTATGGCTGCAGCTGAACCTATGGCGCTTCTACAATTGTCTGCGTAGATCCTGGCGGTGCGCTGATGACGACGAAGTGTAGACAACTGTTCGTCTAGCGACTGCTGTGCTAGTTCCTGCAGGTTGGCAGGAGGAGCCATTGCACCACGGGTTTTGTTCAGGAAATCTAACAACGCCTTAGTCCAATCTCTGCCGTTAGCGCGACCGACTATTTGTACTCGTCGAAATCATGCGCAAACTGCTTACTCTCAATTTTTAGGTGCACAGGTGTAAAGGTATTACTCACTAAATTATAACTCTTCTTATAGCGTGCTTATCGTTACCGTGTATTGTTAATTCTGCGCCGTTGCACGACCTGCTGCAGATGATATATGGTGCACTGCACCTGGCGTTTGCGGCTTCCAATGTCAGGTTGTTGCCAAAGCATTTCCTCTTGTGACTTTTTGGGCCAGCTCTAAGTAGTACTGCAGGGCATTCGTTCGAAAGGTGTAAAGAACCGCGCGCTTATGGTCATTTTGGGCACTTAGTGGACTATGGTGCGCATTCGTTGGTTTCTAATGTGGCAGACCCGTGGTGCTACGGCCTTGTTGTGCGTACCTCACGAGCGGGTAAAGTGTATAATCCCTACATACTGCGAGTACAGGGGGCACGAATGGGGGCGGATGATGCTGCGGGGCCTAAATCGGTTGCCATTTACACTGATGGTGCTTGCCAGGGTAACCCGGGACCGGGTGGATATGGTGTCATTCTCGTCTATGGTGAGAAACGGAGAGAAATTTCGGCGGGGTATAGATTGACCACCAATAACCGGATGGAGATTCTGGCAGTCATTACAGGGCTGGAGCAATTGAGGTATCCATGTGCAGTGACGGTTTACACGGACTCTCAATATGTTGCAAATAGCATGTCTAAAGGCTGGGCACGCAGGTGGCGGGAAAATGGGTGGATGCGTAACCCTAAGGAGCGCGCGGTAAACGTTGATCTTTGGCAAAAAATGCTTGCACTTTGCGAGTTGCACAAGGTTTCCTTCGTTTGGGTGCGCGGCCACGCAGGGCACCCGGAAAACGAACGGTGCGATGCACTTTCTGTGGCAGCCGCAAAGGGTAAAGATCTCCTGATAGATGAGGTTTATGAGCGTGAAGCCCGGTAATTCGGCATCGGTGATACCCCACACTATCTACGACTGCCCATTGTGGTTAGCCTGGGCTGCTTCTCCACGTTACAGCTTGTTAGAGGAATACTCAACGTGAAGAAAGAACTTGAGCCTAGACCAAATATTCAGCAGGCAGTACCCTTCTTCCGCGTGGCCAACGTTACCGAGTCGGTGCGTTTCTACGTGGACGGACTGGGTGGCGAAGTGCTTCATCATTGGACAGTAGACAACAAGCTGCGGTGGTGCTGGATTAAGCTGGGTGATGCCGCCCTGATGCTTCAGCAGCAGCCGCAGGTAGACGGTGACTATGGGCAGTTGAACGAAACACGTGGTGCAGGCGTTTCCATCAGCTTTCAATGCCGCGATGCGCTGGCACTATACAGGGTTTTTCGTGAAAGGGGCCTCAACCCTCGGCGCCCATTTGTTGGCAATGGAATGTGGATAACGTCTTTGGCGGATCCTGATGGATACCAACTAGAATTTGAAAGCTTTACGGACGTTGCCGAGGACACTCTGTTTGATGACGAACTCAGCGAGTAACAGGATCACGATTAGGGTTGCTAGTAGTTATCGTAATATCTCGATGGATCACCGTGTGGATCTCAATTTTAATGAAAGGTGTTTATTAGAATGACATCTTCGTTTGCGCAAGATCGCTATGATACAATGCAATACCGCAGGTGCGGCCGCAGCGGGCTATTACTGCCCGCTATATCGCTTGGCGCTTGGGAGACCTTCGGTGGGTACCGCGATGCGGAGGTGGCCAAGGCGTGCCTGTTTAGAGCCTTCGATTTGGGCATAACGCACTTTGACCTTGCTAACAACTATGGCACACCGCCCGGCAATGCAGAAATTGTTTGTGGTCACGTCATAAAGGAGATGCCGCGGGACGAGCTGATTATCTCAAGCAAGGCTGGCTATCGTATGTGGCCCGGGCCTTATGGTGAGTGGGGAAGCCGTAAGTACATCATTGCAAGCTGCGATCAATCGCTGAAGCGTATGGGCTTGGAATACTTTGATATCTTTTATTCTCATCGTCCCGACCCTGACACGCCTCTGGAAGAGACAATGGGTGCACTAGATACGCTCGTAAAGCAGGGCAAGGCACTGTACGCGGGTGTCAGTAGTTACAGCGGAAAGACATTTAACGCTGCCGTGCGTGTTACCGAGTCGCGTAATATGGCGCCAATTACTATTCATCAGCCCTACTACAACATGTTGGGACGGGGTATAGAAAGTGATTTGCTGCCGCATACGGAAGCGGCAGGTACTGGTGTCATTCCGTTTTGTCCGCTCGCAAGCGGTTTGCTTACAGACAAATACCTAGGCGGGGATATTCCTGCGGAGAGTCGCGCGGCGGAAAAATGGGGCAAAGAATGGGTTGCTAACAACCTTACTCCCGAAAAGCGGAACGCGCTTATTCAATTGAACCAGTTGGCAAAGGAGCGCGGACAGACGCTCGCACAGATGGCGCTTGCCTGGATATTGCGACTTCCCGGTGTAACCAGCGCACTCATTGGAGCATCCAGTGTGAAACAGGTGGAAGAAAACGTTGCTGCGCTGGGTTGCCTTGCATTCTCTGATGCAGAGTTGCGGCGTATTGACGAGTTGGCGCCAGCCCGTTAAAACTCTGGCGTTTACCGTACCTCTCCGTGGGCAGGTTTTGCTTTGGCTTGTCCTGCCCACTAAGGAGTAACGGTTTAAACAGAGGGTAACAGCAATTAATCACGCGATTTTCGACTATCAGCGTATTATCTGGTGCGGTTACCCGCTTCTAAATGCTAGTCTCGCTGGTTACTGGAGTATTAGCTTCCGCTATTCCACTTGCTGAAATGGCTTATCCATATCCCGGGTACGGTCCCAGCAGGTTCAGTCAGCCAACTCCTCGTGTCGTGGTGCAGGCTTAGACCATCTACGACGTTGTAACCTGCACATCATATGCATCTTTATGCCGTCGAGCACGCGAATCCGTCGCAACCGCTTCAAGCCTCACTGCGCCTGCTTCAATGTCACCGCACGTCCACAGGGCGATACCGCCGATTACTGCTTGCACTCCCTGTGATTTGCCATTTACCCACAGTTCTACAGTGTTACAGTTTGTGTATGCCTTCACTTGCCAACTCCCCGCTGGCCGGGGGGAAAACCTGCGATCGCAAATGTGGACAAAGGGCGCTGACGTCCACTGAGCCTTGTAGAAATAGAATGCATCCTTTTTTGTTTTGCGGTCGTACGTGATTAGGCCCTTGTCGTTTCGTCCGGGGTTGGCACCTTCATTGCGACCCGATGAGGAAAAATCGAACATTACCCATAGCGTAGTTAGCCAGAGCCACGGCCGTTCGGAAATTGCTTGCCATGCCGCTTCGTGCACCACGCATTGCCATTCCTCTGGGTGAAATTGCCCGCCCGGATTAGGCTGTTTTACGGGGTACTGATGTTGAAATGGATTAGCCCCTGCGCCGTACTCGCTCAACCCAATACAGCGCCCTGGCATTCTAGAGTGTACATCGTGTTTCAAGCCGTCTAAGGTGCTTGGCCACGAGGCAGGTGTGCCGCCGTACCAACCCTCATAGCGGTTAAATGCTATAACGTCAGTGATGTAATTAATTGGGTGCAATGCGTTTTGGTCGGTAGCGGCAACCGTGAGTCGTGACGGATCGAGGTTGTGTACAAGCTGATTGAGACCAAATAGGAGATTCCACGCAAGATGCAGTTTTCGCGGTGGTAGATTGGCAAAATGGTACTGCGAGGTCAGCACCGGCGTCTGAGGAAAATCCAGGTCTAGTTGTGACGCGGGTGCAGTGCGGAATGAAAGTTCATTATAAAGGCTCCAAACGATTACCGACGGGTGATTGTAATTCTGTTTTACAAGCTCAATAACTTGTTGGCGAGCATTCTCCTCAAACGCTACGTCATCCTCAAGATGATTAACAAGCCCGTCTTCGGTCCATACAAGGATTCCTTCACGGTCGAACGTGTTGTACATCACTTGATCATGCTGATAGTGCGCGAGGCGAACAATGTTAGCGCCTATCTCTTTGATTAGTGAACAATCTTCCTCGTAGTTAGCAGTGGGAGCCGCCCTGCCTATATTGGGACGGTCGTCATGGGCGCACACACCACGCAGCGGGTAGCTTTTGCCGTTTAGGTAAAAGCCCTTTTGGGGGTCTACATGAAAAAACCGCAATCCAAGCGGCTGTTCCACGATATCTAGCAGTTCGTCATGGTGGTATACCATCGCACGCACTGTGTAGAGGTGAGGATCAGCAACCCCATTCCAGAGGTGTGGCGAGGTGATACGCATCTTAGTATGAACCTCACCCGACGCAGCAGCGCCAAGCTTGGTTGTTTGGTGTGCGGTCGCAACGGATTGGCCGGCGGCATCCAAGGCTTGCCAATGAACGACCACGGACGCGTCCTGATTAGAGGCATTGCGGAGCACGGCAGTAAGGCCAATTTGCGCAACCTCTGATGAGACCTGCTCCTGCAGAATATAGACTCCAGAGGAACCATAGTCCAGTGGTGAAATGGAGACCTCGTTAAGAATGAGAAGACGAACGGAGCGGTAAAGGCCACCGAAGATGTTAAAATCCCCTGCAAGAGGCGGTATGTCCTTGTTGAATGAGTTGTCAACTTTCACGGCAATGCTCGCAAAGCCGTGAAAGTTTAGCGCAGGGGTAATATCGAAGCAGAATCCCGCGAAATTGCCTTGATGAACGCCAATTGGTGTTCCGTTCACAAAAACTGTCGCGACAGTTGCTGCACCGTCAAAATAGAGGTAGTAGCGCTTTCCCTTAACAATTGAGAGTTGTAGGCGCCTTCGGTACCACGAGGGCCCTCGGTAGTAGTGCCCGTGCTGTTCACCGTCGACGCCGTTAAATGTGTGTGGAAGTGTGATTGTCTGCCAGTTTGAGTCGTCAAAATGCTGCTGGTTGGCATTGGGCACATCACCGCGAAAAAACTGCCAATCATTATCAAGTGAAATCGCATTGCGAACAGCCGGTGGACCACTGTCCGCTAGTGCAGCTATTGGTTCCAAGGCTTTTCCTGCAGCGGCGGCACTGCCAAGCAGGAGCAGTTCGCGCCGTGAAATAGGATTTATATCCACCCTCATAATCAAACCTCTCATGCGGCGTAGTGCCCGCTCGTCTGCTATCGGACTGGCAAGGTTAGAACGCGAAGCAACGCGGGCTGATACGGAAACAGACGACCAACACTTAGAAGTGTTACGGGATACCCTCGCCATTGCCATTGGCTGCAAGTGCCAATTTGGTCTTTCAATAGTGTTGAATTTAAAGTCGAAATGATCCAACGCGTGTGTGAGATAGGCCTGGTACCCGAGCGTTAATGTGGATCTGTTTGCTGCAAACATATCGGTCACTATTAATGCCTAGGCCGCGCAAAATCGAGCGATTGAGTGTGGCCATGGTAATTCGAAGCAGGCGCCACGGCAAAATGAGCCATCCTTAAAGATTTGCCAGGTATTGATAGGGATGAGTTGTGCGATATTATTTGACATAAGCGGCTTAAACTGGCTATACTTGCATAACTACAATGACCCGGGTGTAGCTTTGCACCACGGGTCTAATTCTACTTTTCAACCCCGTCCGGAGCAGAGAGGCAGTTCTGGCTTGGATAGCATAATTATAAACGGGGGCATTCCCCTGCATGGTGTGATAGAGGTTGGCGGCAGCAAAAATGACGCGCTGGCGATTATCGTGGCTGCGTTGCTGGTACCCGGCGAAACTGTGTTACATAACGTGCCCCATATTAGTGATGTGGCACGACTACTAGACATCTTACGACACCTAGGTGCTCGCGCGCAGTTTCGCGACGACGGAGCCTTGGTGATTGATGCGTCGCGCCTTACTACTTCCGAAGCGCCGCAGGAATTAGTGCAGCAGATGCGAGCCTCCTTCAACCTTCTGGGGGTGTTACTGTCCCGATTTGGCACCGCATCCGTGGCCATGCCTGGCGGCTGTAACATTGGCGCGCGACCGGTGAACTTTCACATCAAGGGCTTGGAACAGCTTGGTGCAACATTGCAGTTGGATCACGGCGTTTACCATGGATCGGTAAAGCGATTCACAGGAACCAATCTCTACCTGGAATTTCCGTCAGCCGGCGCCACTCAGCATCTCATGAGTGCGGCATGCTGCGCACGCGGTGTTACCGTGATCGAAAATTGTGCTCAGGAACCGGAAGTAGTGAACTTCGCACACTTTTTGAATAGCTGCGGTGCCCAAATTACGGGGATCGGTACAAGCACGATAGTTGTTAAAGGTGTCGATTCGCTTAGGCCAACCGAATTCAACGTATTGCCAGATCGGCTTCAAGCAGGGACATACATTATCAGTGCTGCGATTACTGGTGGTGACGTCATAGTGCGAAACGCAGTAGCTGAACATAGCCGTCCGCTGCTCAGCAAGCTCGCAGAGACTGGCGTTGAAATCACGACGATGGCTGACGGCATCCGTGTTCGGCGAACCGCGAGAATACACAGCACGGACATACGAACCTTGCCACATCCCGGGTTTCCAACCGACCTTCAACAGCCGTTCGCAGCAATGTTGTGTCTTGCGGATGGTGTCTCGATTCTTACTGAAACCGTTTATGAAAGTAGATTCAGGTATACCACTGAATTGCAGCGGATGGGGGCAGATATCCGTGTTGAAGGATCCACTGCCGTTATAACCGGTGTGCCGCAGCTAACAGGCGCTCCTGTGGCATGTACCGATTTGCGTGGTGGTGCGGCGGTTGTAGTTGCCGGTTTGGCGGCTCACGGCGAGACTGTTGTGACAGATCTCGAGCATCTAGATCGTGGTTACGAGGATTTGGTCCGCAATTTGAGAACACTGGGTGCGAATATCCGGCGTGCCACAACTGACGCCGTTGGGAGGCCTATCGTTGTTTAGTCTCGTGCCTGAACTGGGAGTGGATCTGGGCACCGCAAATATACTGGTTTACGTTAGAGGTAAAGGTATCGTACTAAGGGAGCCTTCGGTTGTTGCAATTTCTGAGAACACTAAAAAAGTTCTTGCTGTAGGTGAGGAAGCCCGTCTCATGCTTGGTCGCACGCCAGGTTCTATTGTGGCGATACGACCAATGAGCGATGGAGTAATTGCAGACTACACCACTACGCGAAAGATGTTAGAGTATCTGTTTCGCAAAGTGGTGGGACACAAGTTTGTTCTAAAGCCACGCGTTTTGGTGTGTGTTCCGTCTCAGGTGACGAGCGTGGAGAAGCGAGCAGTACGGCAGGCCGCGTTAGAGGCTGGCGCCGGTGAAGCCAACACCATTGAGGAGCCAATGGCTGCTGCTATTGGGGCAGGGCTGCCCATCTCCAATCCCGGCGGAAATATGGTCGTGGATATTGGCGGCGGTACCACAGACATAGCTGTCATTTCGTTGGGTGGTATAGTAGCCAGCGAAAGCCTGAGGGTTGCAGGTAACCGTATGGACGAAGTGATTATTCGCCACGTGAAGAGTGCGCACAACCTGATGATTGGCGAACGTACTGCCGAAGAAATAAAGACGCGCGTGGGTTCCGCCTATCCTCTTGAACAGGAGACGCGATTCACTGTACGGGGCCGCGACCTTGTAGAGGGACTGCCCAAAACAGTGGAAGTGACATCCGAGGAGATTAGGGAAGCTCTGACGGAACCTGTTAATGCCATCATTGAGAAAGTAAAGCGCGTCCTGGAGCAGACACCGCCGGAGCTCTCTGCAGACATTATTGAGCGGGGTATCGTGTTAACTGGTGGGGGAGCCTTGTTGAGGGGGCTAGATCACCTGCTGTGCGCGGCCACAAATATACCCGTATACGTTGCTGAAGATCCTCTGTCGTGCGTAGCCGTCGGCACCGGACGTGCGCTGGAAGAATTATCGGTTATTCGCAAAACTAAGGAACATTAGGCAGTCCCTAACCGGCATCCGGGAGGAACTGCCGGTTCGCAAGGAACCTATTGACATGATTAACAAGGCATTTGTGGCTATGGTTGGGGGGCTCATCGTTGCGGAGACAGTGGCTTTCGCTTTGCCTCGCGATGTTAGCCGGAATTCCTGGGCAGCGGGAGCCGTTCAGGAGACAATAGCCAACAAAGTTCTGGTTCCGCTGCCAGATGGGCGCTTCCACGGTAACATGCCCGTGTCACGAGCGCAGTTGGTCCTGGCTCTAGCGGCGGAAGGGCGGACACTAACCGCGCACAAATGGCTACACCATTCCAGCAGTCCAGTGCCCGATTCCGTCGCAAGTCAACTGCGCTCGGGTGATTGGCGATCCAAGCCCGTTACACGGTATATGCTGGCCTCGGTTCTGGCACGGTTAGGTGATTACATCAATAACGGCATCCACCCAGCTTCGCCAAGCGCCAAAGATACGAATAAGTCGTCGGTGATACCGGGTGTGAGGAAGCTGCCCATACCTGCGCACAGTCCCTACTATTCTGCGCTGCGCTACCTAGCTTCCAACAAGATGGTATGGCCCGGTTCGGTGCTACTGTACGCCAACAACACCCATGTTACAGCCGCACAACTGAGTACTGCGCTGGTGGAGTTTACAGAAGGCGTGAACAATAGACTTACATCGCTTGGGCTTGACAAGAACGGCAGCACTCCAGATCGAACATTCCACAGAAAGAAGTGAGTCGGTTCTGTACCGCAATGCATCAATGGGTATAGTGGCTAAAAATGCGGTGAAAGGAACGTCATACTAGCAGACATGCAATCACAGGAGAACATTCCGCGCTGCAGCTGTAGAAAGCATGAGCCAACCAGATTGGCATGTGCCCGCTGTGGTGCACCTATATGTCCCTCATGTTCTGTCGTAACGCCAACTGGTATGATCTGCCGTGCATGTATGCGCAACGCGCGTTCGCCGCTGGAGAAGATTGAGACGGTTCAACTCATAAAAAGTTGGGCTGTCTCGCTTATTTGCGGTACTGCTTTAGGCTGGATTATGCTGTGGCTCAGCTCCTTTGGGGTGTTCGCACTCTTTGCCGCATTTTTATATGGCACAGCCATGTCTTATGCCGTGTTCACCATCACAAGCCGCAAACGCGGTCGCGCCGTCGAGCTTATGGCTGTCGGTTCAACAATAGGTGGTCTGTTTGCTGCGGTACTTCTAGGATGGGGCGCTAACGCCGCTTTGGGTGAGTTGGTAAATCCCTGGTTTATCCTGACAGTGGTCATATCTGGCTATACCGCCTACAATCGCAGCAAGTACATTTGATGACGGAGACGTAAGATTGAAACGTGTTGTGAGCGTGAGCCTCGGTGACTCTTCGGGTGACTTTCTGCGGAATGTGAATTTGGCCGGCGTTGATGTCGAAATGAGCCGGATAGGTTGCAATGCAGACATGGATCTTGCTGCCATAACCCTTGAAAACCTTGATGGTGAGGTAGATGCCATTGGTTTGGGTGGAATAGACATCTTTTTGCGAGTGGGGAGTGAAGAATTTATCATTGGTGACGGTTTGCGCCTTTCGCAGCACGCCGTAAAAACACCCGTTGTGGATGGCAGTGGATTGAAAGAAACACTGGAACGAACCACTGTGGAGACGATGCTCCGGAACGGTGACTTACGTCGGGGAACGAAAGTGTTGATGGTCAGTGCTTTGGATCGTTTTGGAATGGCCGAGGCATTGGTGGCGGCTGGATGCGAATGCAAGTTCGGCGACCTTATTTTCAATTTGAAGATTGACTACCCTCTAACAACCCTCGACGAGCTGAAAGATTTGGCTAGGAAATATCGTTCAAGGCTCTTAACAGTGCCATTTAGAATGCTGTATCCTACTGGTAGCGCTCAGAACGAACGTGCGTCCGACAACAAATTTGCTCACTATTTTCATGAAGCTGATGTTATTGCTGGAGATAGGCATCTTATTTTAAGACACATGCCGCAAGAGTTGCATGGTAAGATAATACTTACCAATACCACGAGGCCAACCACTGTGGACGAATTGCGCCGGGCAGGTGTACAAACGCTGGTAACGACCACACCAGATCTCGATGGGGTGTCCGGGGGAACAAATCTAATGGAGGCGGCAGTGGTGGCACTTGCCGAAAAACCGCGAGCTGCTCTAACCCGTGAAGATTATGTAGAGTGGTGTCAGCGTCTTGGTTGGCAGGGTGAAAAACACGTTTTAAACTAAAACAGGAATGCTACATGTCGACTAATGAAGAGTTGTCGCACAGTCTGCGTACATTTGCAGACGACTGCAATGCCAACGAGAAGCTCCGCGTTATGAACCGCGATTGGAACAGGGTTATACATATTCATGCGGATGATACCCAGGCCGATTTTACGCTTACCTCGAACGACGGTACAGTGGTGTACAGCGATGGAGCTCCATCGACGTGCGATCTGCGCGTCTCCGCTAATTGCGAAATACTGACACAGGTCTTCTACGGGGAAGTGTCTCCAAATGAACCATATAACGAGGGAACACTGCGGGTGGACGGTTCCGAGGACGACGTGCTTAGATTAGACTTTATTACCGCAATGTTGTGGGAGGAGTGACCGCCCCTCAGAACGGTCTTCGCCGGACAATCGGTCTGCGAACCGTCATTTCTACCAGTGCGGGGTTAACGTTTGCTTCATCGACATTTTTGGTTGTAGTTACAGTTGGTATGTTGATGGGAGGAAACGGTGCTTGGTTGCCAATCTGCATTGCCGGGATACTGTGCGCCATTGCCGCAGCTGCATTTGCAGAGCTTTGCGGTCTCTACCCAAATGCGGCAGGTATTCGAGTCTATGTGCAGCGTGCTTTTGGCGAAGAGGCGGCGCAGGTAGTCGCCCTTACCTATATGAGCGTAGTGACGCTGGTTGTAGGTGCTGAGGCGTATGTCCTCTCCTATGTTCTGCATACGGCAATACCACAGATTCCGCCGCCAATTTGGATTGTGCTTATGATCACGCTCGCAACAGTTGCCAATTTTCGCGGCCTGAAGGTTGCGGGAATGCTGCAGGATATAATCACGTACTCGGTTGTGGTTTCCATCGTATTGATGAGCTTGTTTGCGCTAAACACAGGTGCATTTCACCCTGCAGCCTTGATGCATCCTGGCTCTCCAGGCTCACTGTTTACGGCTGTTGGAATCGCTATTTTTCTCTTCGTGGGATTTGAATGGGTTACCCCGTTGGCGGAGGAAGTAAAGGACCACAGGTCTATCGCACGGGGAATGTTTGCAGCGGTCATATTGCTCACAGTGGTCTATTCGCTGGTGGCTACCGCAATGTTTGCCACCACGGGCCGCGCTGCACTCTTTGGTACCGTAATGCATCGTGTGCCAACGCCGCACCTTGTATTCGCGTTAACCGCGTTGGGGCGTGCGGGGGCGTGGGTGATGATCGTGACTAGCCTCTTTATGTCGCTCACTACCTTTAATGCAGGCCTCATAAGTGTCAGCAGGTTTATTTACGCGTCTGCCAGGGACCATGTTCTGCCTCCTCGATTTGCCCACGTTTCTCTAAAGTATGCCACGCCAGATGTGGCTGTGTTCACGATTTACGTGGTCGCTCTGGTCGTTTCAATGGCGGTCTATTTCACGAGGTCGTTCGTTACACTTATTAACCTGGCGGCTGTGACAGAGGCGCTCATCTATTCGTTTGCTCTCGTTACGGTTGCAAGCTTGCGCAAAAAGGATGCCTCCCGCGAGCGGCCTTATAGAATGGTGGGCGGTTCTGTTCTGGCCATCTCTGGCTCGGTGCTGTTCTTATTAGTGGGACTGGGAGTTGTTTTTCAGAACAATCCTGCGGCGTGGGGGGCAGGTATACTGCTCGTGGTAATTGCTGCGGGATGGTTTGCGTATGTACGAAAAGTAGTGTTGCCGCGCAAGGAGCAACTGAAGCTGCAGCAAAAACAGCGACGTGCCAGCAGGCGACCGCAGTCTTCTGAGGAGCTGTAATGCAGCGATTTGCCTTCATAATCCATCCTATCGACGCTAAACGGGATGTTGCGCGAAAGTACCCTATTGCGCGGTACCTCCCTGAAGCTCTACTTGAGCAGTTTATAAAAACTAGAGACCCTATGACTGTTGCTGCCGTGCAAGGCGTTAAGAGCAACACAGGCGAGGAGCTGGAAGGCTGGCTAATCGCTTGCCCGTTAACACCGCGTCAATTTGTAACTCTGCCACTGGATTTTGTGTATCACAGATTAGAGCAGTGTGGGCAAATTGCAATTGAGCTTGGGGCCAGTATTATTGGCTTGGGGGCGTTCACTTCTGTTGTAGGTGACGGTGGGATAACCTTAGCCTCCCGGTTGAAGGGAATTGCGGTTACCACCGGAAACTCGTACACCGTTGCTACAGCTATTCAGGGTGCCGTTAAAGGGGCTGAACTAATGGGGGTTGCGTTGCGAGATGCCACTGTTGCAGTGGTAGGAGCAGGTGGATCCATTGGAGGAACTTGCGCTGAAATTCTTGCTGCGGACGCGGCCAGCATCTCTTTGGTGGGGCGTGGTCTTCCTGCCTTGGAAGCTACTGCTGAACGGGTGTCCTCTCGTGCCCGCTCCACGGTCAGGATGTTCACCGATGTGGCTCAGGGCTTGCGCGATGCGGACATTGTCATTACTGTGACCAGTGCAGTGGATGCAGTTATTCTGCCCGAGCACATTAAATCTGGCGCTGTTGTTTGCGATGTGGCACGACCTCGAGATGTTTCCACTCGCGTGGCAGCTGAACGCAATGATGTGTTAGTCATTGAGGGGGGAGTGGTGCGGGTTCCGGGTGACATGAGGCTGCCAAAGTATGGCAAACCCGACGAACAGTTTAGTTTCGGTTTTGAACCGGGTACTGCATACGCCTGTATGTCCGAAACAATGATACTTGCCCTAGAAGGGCGGTATGAGAATTTTACACTAGGCAAAGAGGTGAGTGTACACCAGGTGGAGGAAATCAGCAGTCTCGCTGATCGCCACGGTTTCCATCTGGAAGGTTTTAGATCATTCGAACGTGCAGTAACGGCGGAGCACATAGAAAATGTTCGTAATGCGGCCCACCGATCGCCGCTAACGACAACGTGCAATGAGCCGGAGAGCAGCCTGCCGCTTTAGGCAGTGCTAATTGCCGGAAGTGAGGCAGGGAATGCGGTACAATAAGGTGGTACCTACCTGTTGAATAGAACAAGCTGAGCCCCTTTCGTAACCTATCGAGGCAAGGCCCAGTGAGAGAGTTATCACACACATGGCTAAATATACGACTGAGATTTCGCTGCATGATTCTGGTTCTCCTAATCCCGATTTTGGGCCAGGTAGTTCACCATTTGTGCTCGCCCGGATGGAAGAACTGGTTAATTGGGCACGGCGCAACAGCCTGTGGCCACTCACCTTTGGTTTGGCATGCTGTGCGATTGAGATGATGGCTTCGGCGGCTACACGGTTCGATCTTAGTCGGTTTGGGTCTGAGGTTTTTAGGGCTTCGCCGCGGCAGGCTGACGTTATGATTGTAGCCGGCAGGGTTTCAACAAAAATGGCGCCGGTGCTTAGGCAGATTTACGACCAGATGCCTAATCCAAAGTGGGTCATAAGTATGGGAGCCTGTGCCAGCACCGGCGGTGTCTACAATAACTACGCAATACTTCAAGGGGTTGATCAGATAGTACCCGTGGACGTGTATGTCCCGGGTTGCCCGCCCAGCCCGGATGCCCTCATATATGGCATTATCAAGCTGCAAGAGAAGATCAAGGCGCAGGGGTCTGGCAAGGTAATCGAACTGGGACCGCTGTTTCAGCGTCCAGTAACTAATCCCGTCCCGGGGAGCAAGTAGTAATGGGCTTTTTATCTGGAGTGAAAGAATCAGTTGGGAAAGCTAAGGACAGTGCTGACGGCGCAAAGGCGATTGCCACGGGATTTGCAATCACTTTTCGGCATTATACCGAACAGCAATTGAAGCTAAAACCCTCGCTCACAATTCAGTATCCCGAAGAACGCAGGGAACAGTTCCCTAGAACACGATGGCGTCACGCACTTACCCGCTACGATAACGGACTGGAAAAGTGCATTGGGTGCAGTTTATGCGCAGGCGCGTGCCCGGCTCGCTGCATCAACGTGGTGGCGGCAGATAACACCGATGAAAACCGGGTTTCACCTGGTGAACGGTACGCGTCCACCTACGAGATCAATATGCTGCGGTGTATCTTCTGCGGATATTGTCAGGACGCATGTCCAACGGGAGCCATTGTTTTGCGCAAGGACTTCGAACTCGCCAGTTACACCAGGGCAGACAATCTGTACACCAAAGAGATGCTATTGGAACCGTCTTTAACGGCCGTGGCAGATTCTACGAAGTAGGCAAGATATTTCCGTTTATTGCCCGTGGCACGTTCTATGACAAAGACGTGTCACGGGCTTTGTTACTGAATTTGCTGGGTTAGGGCTCGGGAGTTAATAAGTAGCCGTCCAGTCCCCACATATACCCTACAGACTGATCACTTTTGCCCTTGTTTGTGATCGTCAGCGCGTGCATTCCTGCCGTTAATAGTACATGAGGGAAGACGACTGAATGCTCCTCAATACCATCGTGGTAGAAGTCAACAGGGTCACCAAGGGGATGACCGTCTATGGAGAACTGGTAGACTCCGTAGTCGTGGGCGTAAGTACACAGTGCAAGGAACTCATACGTTCCTGCTGTAGTAACCTTTAGTGGCAACGTAAGTACCCCGTCTGCGTGATGAGGGGTATACCACAATTGCGCGCCCCCGCTGTACCCGCCTAGATTCTGTACGCTTATGGCGCCGTGGTTTGCCTTTGCTGCAGGCACAAGTGATTCGCCCTCAACGATATTGGTAAAGTCGTGATACAAGAGTTTTGTGCCATATGGCATTGGCGGATAGGGTCGATGTTGGCCGGTTTGGTACCAAAATGCGACCGATGAAAAGTCGTCGAATCGTTCTCCGAAGCCTGTTTTGACCGCTCCGGATTTGTGAAAAGTGACGCCCATGTGTTGTATGGTCACCAGAAGTGAGTGCTTAAACGCAACCGGATCGGGAATGTGCCACCTGTACGCCGTGGTTTTATCGCCTGCGTCATTGCCTTGCATCAC
This sequence comes from Chthonomonadaceae bacterium, assembly GCA_027450145.1. Classification (GTDB taxonomy): domain Bacteria; phylum Armatimonadota; class Chthonomonadetes; order Chthonomonadales; family Chthonomonadaceae; genus JAJZFK01. Next base: position 43,105 of record DAIDKH010000006.1, read on the forward strand.
TGGTGTACCCGTGAAAAGGCCCGTGCCTTTGTGTAATCCCCATCCATCGTTGAAGTAGTCTTCGCTGCCGGTGCCTTTTAATGACGGCGTCGTCTCCCCATCCACGTAGAAATAGTCGTTTCCTTCACCCCACCATCCACCTGTAAGCTGCCTTACACTTAGTACAGTTCCCACATATTCACCTGTGCCGGTAATGTTGGCAAGCACATATGGTTTACCTGCTATGCAAGGGTACTCTTGCCGGTAACTGGCATGAAATGTAGGAGTATTAGCTGGGAGGCTGTTCATCCTGCGCCAGTCAATCTGATAGTAGAATGCGCCAACGGGAGTACTACCTTCATTGGTGACCGTAATCAGTGCTGATGAATGGAATGGCATTACCCAGTAGCAGTTCCTGGCGCGACCGTCCGAGGTGTCGCGAACCGGCAACGAGTCAAGATTGGCGTCAATACCGTGGCCCACCCCAAAAAAGTCCCCCAAGGGCGCTTCAACACTGGGTTGCTTTTCACCATCCCAATACATCCGCAGAATTAGAACACGTGAGTAATGTCGTTCGGAGTCTGCAACCGTGTTCCAGAAGTGTGTAATTTCACCCGGGCCCGTAAGATTCGCAAGTACCAGCGTAGCGCCAGGTGCAATGGGCCGGGCGTCTCCGTTTCCGTGCTGCCAGTCGGGGTCGGTGGAGGATGCTCGTTGGGAGGTGTAGTCCGGAAGTACGGTAAGGCCCTGAAGCAGGTTGCCATTTAGTTGCGCAGCAGCCATTGTTGGCATCATTGCAAGCACGGCTGCTAAAGGGGCAAATGTCATAAATCTCATGGGGAAAACTCCAAGCCGAACTAGAATATACAAATATTTTGCAGGATCTTGCGTTTATCCTGCAAATCTCGCAGATTTATATCTCATATTCGTTAATTCGCCAATGGTATGAATGAGGCAGAATTAACTGGAACTTTCATAAATTACAATTAATCATTCTCTGTTAATTGGCTTGTACCGGAATTTGTATTTGCTGACACTATGTCATAATGTAAGACGAAGTTAAACTCTGCAGCAGACGAGCCGATAGTATAGATTAATGTTACGGCCCCCGTTACGCATGAACATGCCAGGCTGCATTAAAGCGAGATCGTGCTTATGGAAGTTCTAAAAGCAGTAATAGCGGAGGACGAGCAGCTCACCCGCACAATAGTACGTGCGCGTCTCGAGAAGCTTGGACATATCGTGGTGGCCGAGGCGGGCGATGGTTTGGCAGCCGTGGAAGCCGCGAGGCAGCACAGGCCAGATGTTATCATCATGGACATCAAAATGCCGGTAATGGACGGTATTGAGGCGGCTAGGCAAATTATCTCCGAAGTGCCCTGTGCGATACTCTTTCTCAGTTCTTTTGGTGAGCAGGAGCTTGTGGAACAGGCGGGTGAGGCGGGCGGGCTTGCCTACCTAATTAAGCCGTTCCGTAAAGAGGATCTTGCGCCAGCACTAGAAATTGCTGTCCGTAGGTACCGTCAAATTGCAGCTCAGTCGAAAGAGATTGAGCAGCTAAAAGAGACTTTGGAGACGAGGAAGCTCATTGAACGGGCCAAGGGCATCCTTATGGATCGGCACCATATGAGTGAAGAAGAGGCCTTTAAGCGTATTCACTTTCAGGCACGCAACCAGAATAAAAAAATGCGCGAAATTGCCCAATCGATCATTACTGCCGCGGATCTTATGTAGCAAAGAACCACATGTGTCTAGTGGTAAATCACCCTTGGTAATGCCCCGGTCTGGTCGATTACGACCAGACCGATGGCCACCGATGAGACCGATATTTGTCTAAATCTCAAGACCTCCCTCTGGTGTTAGCTTCTTCTTCTCCGCGTAGGTTGGAGTTGATGCGCCTCCTCCAGCGCCCGTTTTCGGTAGAACCAAGTAGGTACAACGAGCCCTCTGCACCTGATGAACAGATAGACATCGCTCAGCTTGTGAAGGAGCTTGCTCTTCAGAAGGCTCTGGAGGTCGCGGTCAGAACCGAACGAGGATACGTTATAGGTGCCGATACCCTGGTTGGTCCGGACAACCAAATTGGCATACCATTTGGAAAACCACGTAACCACGACGACGCACTTTTTATGTTGCAGCAACTTTCTGGCCGTTGGCATCGAGTTACTACCGGTGTAGCTATAGTCTCTGCGGCGGATGCGGGGGAGTGTCGTCAACAGGCGATTGATGCGGTTACTACCAGGGTTAAATTCCGCAGTATGACCAATAGGCAGATCGAGGATTACATCGCTACTGGAGAGCCGTTCGACAAGGCCGGCGCATATGGCGCACAGGGCTTTGCGGCTCAGTACATTGAGCGCGTAGATGGCGACTTTTTCAACGTAGTTGGCCTTCCAATTTGTCGTTTGTCAATCATGCTTGACAAACTGCTCTAAAGTCGTCGAATCGCGCACTTGGACTAACTTTACAATTTCAATTTCACAAAGTAGTTAGTAATTGGATTTGCGCCCCTCCCATCTCGCGGTATCTATTTAACAGGGGTGCGACGGGCAATTCCAATTGGCCCTTGCTGCACCACACTTATTACTCACTGTCGCCCGTGATCAGGATACGAATTGACCACGATGACTGTGGGTCCGTCGTCGGCTGTATGCAGGTAGGAGGCTTTGAGCAACTAACCGTCATCACATATGAGGTTTTGAGCCGAGGGTGTGTTGGTGATTTTGGTCACTTGCATATCGGTACTACAGGTCTATTTTAAGCTGTACTATTTGCACGTGAGTGTGTCCAGCTAGATCACCCGCAGTACAACTGCGATCCTACAAGAACTGGTGAGATACGCGAACGGCACGTCGGTGCCCTCTGTAATTCAACGAGTGAAAGGCTCTGGTAAATCATGGCAATATTATGAATATCGCCAATAATGTCACGGCGGTTCATATTTCCCGCTGTGAATTTCACGGTTTTGGTCGGAACGGCACGCATTTGCTCATTATTTAACTGCTCGATTGGATTATTTGCGGGTTACCACTTGACATATTGTTAAGAAATCGTTACAATGACTCTAATGCGGTGACCCCGCATATATGATCGACCAAAAGCATAGTTGCTGTACGTCCGGTTTGTTATGAAGTCAGTGTAAGCTGGTTCGTGATATTCCTGTGCGTGCGGCGTTTTGTTTTTGGGGGGTCGCTATTTTTTACGGCTCATGTGCATGCCGATTTTTTTAGTGGAGGGTTATAATGACCGGACAGAACAACCGGAGCAGCCGCAACGGCTTTACGTTGATTGAGCTACTCGTTGTTATTGCTATTATTGCGATATTAGCCGCAATACTCTTCCCCGTTTTTGCTCAGGCGCGCGAGAAGGCTCGTGCAATATCATGCCTCTCCAACATTAAACAGGTTGGTCTCGCATGGATGATGTACACGCAAGATTACGATGAACAGACAGTAATACCGTTTTCAGACCCAACAGGAAACGTGTATCAATTTCCAACTAGTGCCAACGATCCTAAGGCAGCGCACTGGTGGCCGGATCTGTTGTTGCCATATTTCAAGAGTTGGCAGATCTTCGTATGTCCAAGCGAGGGCGATGCCGCTAACATTTTTGGCAGCGGTCCATATTCGTGGTGGTGGAACCAGATGCAATTCACTAGCATTGGTTACAACTACAGCCACCTTGGTGATTGGCAATATCCGCAGGGATTCAGCACAGGCACCTCACTAGCTGCATTGACCGCACCGGCTAATACCATTGCATTTGTTGACTCAGAATTTGATAATGGCGCTAATAAAGCGCTTGGCTTCTGTGATGTGAATGCGCCCGATACGGGCCAGTGGTATCCGTCGCCAACGGTAAATGTTTGGGCGAGTGATTGGACTTGGCCAGCGGGAAGCCCGTCACCTACCAATTATGGTAGCATGGGACCACGGCATTTCGAAGGCGTAAATATTGGTTGGTGTGATGGGCATGCCAAGTACCTAAAATGGCAGGCTACTATCGCCGGGACTAATTTCGGGCCCGGTGTAGCATACACTTCAGTCGTTGTCAACAATCCGTCTGCCTACCTTTGGAGTAAAACAAAGCCGTGAGATCATTGATCGCAGTGATTAGTGCTGTTGCCGCTATAACCTTCTTAACGGGATGTTCCGGTACGCAACCCACTCCAACAACTTCAGCGCCAAGTGTTGCTGGCGGTGCAGCAGCACCTAAAGCTACACGATCCGCTCAAGCAGTGGCGGCGCCAAGTTGGGTGCATACTGGTACCCAGGGCGGTCTAAAGTAATGCAACGACCCCGCCGGAAGCACATGCTACACCGAAAGCAGGCATGATCGCTTTTCTCCCGTCGTAAGCTAAAAGAGATGATGAACAGTGAAAATACCACGGTAGTATACTACTGTGGTATTTTCGTTCGCCGGAATATGTGCAGTTGAGGACGTTGTATGAAGCGGTAGCCGCCTGCCCCGACCGGGTTCAGCCCATTATTAAATCGCTTGATAATGCAGGAACTAACCTTAGTGTTATTTTTAGCGCGTGACGGTATTGCAGGGCAATAAGGCGTCGGTGTGTGGCCATGTTCCGAGGCGGCATGTGACACGAAGCTAAAAGTATCCGCGATGCTATTTGGGTCAAATTGCAGCACCGTAAGGGTAGAATAGATTGCGTATTCATTTCTGGTTTAGAAGGTTTGGGGAGTAAATGGCTACTTCAATCGAGCAGCTTTCACCCTCGATCATTGAGGATATTAATTCGCTGGATACGGGTGCGGTAGACAAGCCGTGGCATGTTGTGCTTTACAACTGCGACTGCCATTCCGCGGATGAAGTTGTGCTACAACTCCTGAAGGCTACCGATTACACAGTGCGGCGATGCATTCACATTATGACCGAGGCCCACGTGCTTGGCAGAGCAATTGCCTATCGCGGCACAGAGGAGATGTGTGTACGCTGTGCCAAGATCCTCGCTTCCATAGGCCTGCGCGTGGAAGTTCAGGGTAGTTGATCTCAGGTAGACCCGGCACTGCAATGTGCTTTAACCCTCCCCACCATTTGCGGCACGGTATGATTATCGTGGACAGTTCACTGGTTGCTCGATAAATACATGTCTACTGCATTGCAAATCTCGTGCTGATATTTTGCAGAAAGCAACAGGCTGCCAATGGTAGCAGAGTCACCTCGAAATAAGCCACTGCTTCGCAAGACTGATGACCGCCCGACGGTAGGTTGCCTTACGGTCCTGACGCCAGAGAATGCTGAAATAGTGTTCAAAACCGCAGGATTTACTACACGTCTCGCCGCGTTTGTGGTAGACCTGCTTATACAGATAGTGCTGGGTGCTCTATTATCGGGACTCGCTGGAGCAGTTCTATACGTCACTGGTAATGCCCTCTTGGGCGCAGGTAGCATTCTAGCCGCTATTTGCGTGGTACTGATGTTTCTTGTGATTTTCGCATATCCAACGGCATTTGAAATGTTTTGGGCAGGCCAAACGCCAGGGAAGCGACTCCTTGGTATTCGAACAGTAACAATGGATGGAGCTGCCGTTACACTTCTTGGAAGCGTTCTGCGCAACTTGCTAAGAATTGCTGACCTTGGAATTATTCCTCTCTTTGGAGGGCTCTTTTTCGCGGGCTTACCAGCATTCTTCTGCATGGTGATCTCCAGGCAAAGCCGGCGAATTGGCGATTTTGCTGCCGGTACTGTGGTGATTGTTGACCGAGGGGCAACACCATACGGCGCTTCGCGTACAGTTTTAGATGTCGCCACGGTAGAAAACTATGCGAATGCCGCGCACAATATCGACGTTTTAACCGTAAATGATTACAGGCTTCTACGTCGGTTTGTCGAGCGACGCAAATCTATGGATACTGCAGTACAGGCCGCAGTGGGGGAGTTCCTTGTTCGGCCGCTATTGGACAAGATGAATGCGGACATTACGGTCTACTACCAAATAGATTTTGCTGACCTTGCGGAAATACTAGAATTGAAATACGCGGAGAAAAATGGACTCCTATAGCTCAGACGAAACCACAGGTGAGTTACCGCCTCAGTCTACCATGCAGGTTGAGCTAAAAACCTTTCCAGACACTCGGGCTACCTGCTCCTGGAGCAGTGTGGTGAGCCTTGTGTTGGCGAGCTGCGCTGTAGGTCTATTTACAGCGTGGACCATACTCGCTACGGCGCTCCTTCCGCACATTCTGAAGCCGGCACAGGGTATAGAATTTCAGCAGGTGGCCTCGCGCATCCCGGTTCCACACCTACTGTCGTGGAACCTGGAGACCATCAACCGCCTAATTGCCCTTCGTGATATGAACGGCTCGTTTCGAGTTATTATCGCCATATTTGTTTTCGCGTTCTTGTGGTTGCTCTTCTCGAAAGTCCTTAACCCAGACTACCATCCTTTAAGGCTGCACATGCCGCGAAAGGGCGGTTTGCTTGAAGGGGCATTTGAAACGGACAACCCGCTACGAACGTTCCTGGCGGTTGTATTTACAATGCTTGCGTTCGTGGTTGTGTACTTCATAATGAGGCCGTCGCAAACGCATTTAAGCAGCGTATTTCTCTATCCCCAGCATGACACGGTAGTTTGGCTGTTTCGATTTGCGGCGTGGGGCACAATATTATGGTTATGCCTCACTCCGGCCGGACTAATAGACGTACTCATACACCCTGAGAAGACTGTTAACATTTTGCGATCTGTACTATTTGCTTTAATGGGAGTATTGTGGGGATTATTAGCGTTTGTGCCATACAGGCTATTTGTACCGACATCGCTCGACGTGCTGCTACTGCGCTTACAGCAACTTGGGCCGTTCAATATGCATCTCTATCACGCGGTCACTGTGCACTACCTGGAATTAATTACAGGTGTGTGGACAGCAGCAATGTTTTGGGCAATTGTTCTCGCTCCCCGTAGCACGCTAATCCAGCGCATTGCAGCCACCAGTGGAGCGCTCGTTTGCATTGGTTTGTGCGGGCTCAATTCCACCTGGTTTTCACCTTACCACATCATGAGCCGCTACGATATCTCGGTGCAATCTACTAACGCAGTCTTATTTCCCTACAACCCGAATCACCCTGTTTCAGGGGTTCCCGACGGCGTGCCCGCCGCAAAATTGCTTGCCGAAAAACTTCACATAAATTTTATGGAGAGCGCCAGTTCTCCGCCACATTCGCTGTTAGTATTTAGATCTCACGGACAGCCTGTTTCCTTGCTACTGCATGGTTATACAGTAGACGGTCTGAATGCTTCTACACAAGCTACTCGGGCAACTGCAAAGTTTTTGCAGCGCAAGAAGTACCGATCAGCGCTCGCATGGCCTGCGGTCGAGCACCTGTTTGACTGCTACACGCTTCGATTTGACACTACCGCAGCACTGAATGTAATAATGGAGGACCTAACGCAGGGCCCGTTTGCGAGCCAGTGCAACCCTGCTGCGCTAACCATGTTTTTCACGTGTGCAGCCAGCAGAAGCAATAGAGAGTTATTGGATGAGTGGGCAGACTCGCGTAGGTTTACCCATCCGGATCGATTTAGCCGGCGCTTGATTGGTGACCTTTACAGGCGGTTTGGACAGAAGCAGAAGGCACTTTACTGGTACCGCCTGGCAAATATGCCGCCCTCATTTATGGCGGCACGCATACAGGAGAAGCCGATGTTTCATCGGGGAGGAGCTTCAGGCACTATCCTACTAAACGGTAAGCCGCTGGTTGGAGCGAGGGTAGGGGTTATGCCTTGGCGAATGAATGGCCTGCCAGTCAGTCTAGCGTTTGAACTCCACAATGCAATTGGCGAGATTTATGCTGTTCGCCCCAGTAGTCCTATTTTTGGACCTTTTCAACCCGGACCATTCGCTTTACGTTGGCTGTCGGAGGGAACGAAAACTGACGATGCTGGAACGTTCCACTTCGATGATTTGACCGAGGGACAATATCGCCTTCTTGTCGAATTGCCTGCCTCTGTGCATCTTACTATCCCACTAGACCCTCACCTTACCGTATTAGGTGGAGTCGCGCCTTTTGTAGTAAGCTACGCGCATCCACTACACCAGTGCGGAATGATCAAGCTAATGCTACATGGTGCTGGAACTCTTCACTAGCCGCAATATTTGTGGTTTATAATGCAATATAAACAATTAAAATTGCTACAAATCGTTTTATTCTGCCAAATTTAAATCATATTAACTTTTTTTGGAAAATCACTGTAATTCTTGGCCCGTGCTGCGTCTAACTATTGGTTCGTGCGAAAACCATAAGGCATGGAAACGCAGAAAGGTGCAATCTTATCCTGAAACTTGTGGTTGTAATGAACTATGGTGATTGTCGAATATATAAGTAGGAGAGATGCAGGAATGACCACCTCGCAACGGCGACAGACCTCTGGGCCATCCGGAGGATTTACACTTATTGAGCTGCTTGTAGTTATTGCTATCATTGCAATACTAGCAGCAATTCTATTCCCCGTTTTTGCTCAGGCTAGAGAAAAAGCACGTCAGGCCACCTGTCTGTCGAATGAGAATCAAATTGGCCTCGCCCTTCAAATGTACGTCCAGGACTACGATGAGCACTTTCCCTGTGGAAGTATTCCCGTACCAGGCCAGATCAACAATGGTATTGTGGGTATGGGGTGGGCTGGTCAGATTTATGCCTACACCAAAAGCCCACAGGTTTTTACATGCCCTGACGATCCTACGCAGCCGTTGGCGGCTACAGCCAACTCGCCAGCGCTTTACACCGACTCGTACCTCATGAACAGCAACATCACCGTTTACGGTGGCGATGCAGATGCCTCCTTAAGCACACCAGCCTCGATAGTCCTATTGGCAGAAATTGGCGGCGTACGAACGAACCTCGTTACGTCAAACGAGCTTCCCTACTCCACAGTGGTACCAACTGTGCAGTTTTCGGCATCCGGAGACGGATTAAACACGCTATACACCAACCTGAAGGGTGTTTATGCGGGCACTTACGAAACAGGGCTGATGGGCGGCTATGGCGGCTGTTTCAATCTCCCCGGCATTGCGGCTCCCAACTGCAACCTGTATGATGCAACCAATCCTACTGGAAGGCACAGCACGGGGTCTATATTCGCATTTGCCGATGGCCACGTAAAGTACCTAAAGGGTGGTGCCGTTTCACCTGGGTTTACTGCTCAGGCCTCTTCTAACAACGAGGATCAAGTGAACCATTACGCTGCAGGCACGTCGTCTTCCCAATATTCCATTACATTCAGTACCCAATGACCCTGGGCTAAGTATTGGATCATATTCGCGAGGGGAAATTCTTCTCCTCGCGTTTTATTTTGCCTTTTACCAAATCACCCTGATGAACGACCTATGGAATAGCCGAATATAACATCAAGAGCAGGGTTTATCGATCATTTATGGTTGTGCCACAGAAAACAGGCCCACCATCAATGAATTAGGAATAACTGCTCAACATCGATTTCAGGAGACTAAGGTTATGCCCGATCAGGCTCAGGGACTACGCGCACTTATGACCAGAGCCCGTGGGAACACGGCTGTGTCCGCGGCGCCGCAGGAACCCACTGAACTGCCGGATGCCGCAGTTGTTTACGACTCGCGGCCAGTCAGCAAGTGTCAGCAAGTCTCTCATGCACGAGTCATTGCTGTAACCAGCGGCAAGGGCGGGGTGGGCAAAACCAATTTCTCCTCCAACCTTGCGTTGGCACTAGTCCAGTCTGGCAAGCGCGTGATGGTGGTAGATGCAGACCTGGGATTGGCAAATCTGCATGTCATTTTAGGTATTAATCCCCCGTTTACACTAGAACACGTGATGAGGGGTGAGAAGAACCTTGAGGAAACCATCTTCACAGGTCCGCTAGGCCTCAAGGTACTCGCTGGAGCTAGCGGAATGACAGAACTTGCCAATCTCGATAGCGCTCGTAGAGATTGCTTTCTGGAGCAGATAGTCGATCTTGACAGGGCTGCAGAGATTATCCTACTGGATACTGGTGCCGGCGTTTCAGACAACGTTGCTGCCTTCCTCAGTGCTGCGCGAGAGGTGATCGTGGTGACCACCCCAGAACCAACTGCACTTACAGACGCCTACGCAACGATCAAGGTCATTTCCCGACAGAGCAGCGATGTGGATCTTAAGCTCGTAGTGAATATGGCTAACAATGAGGTGGAAGCGCGTGCAGTAACAGAGAGGCTGACGAGCATATCCAGGCGCTTCCTTAACATCGAACTAAAGTCTCTAGGTTATGTTCCTAATGATGCCACAGTACCAAAGAGCGTAAGGGCGCAGTATCCGTTCCTGCTTTCAAGTCCCAACTCTGCTGCGGCGCTCTCAATCGTCAAGATAGCAGGTAAACTTATATCATCGGGCGAGAGTGAACTGCGAGGTGCGGGCCTTGCGGATATGCTGCAGCGCATGAGCCGGTTCTTTCAACGGCGCTCTGCTGCGGGTGATCGCTCATAAGTATTGTTTGGAAACCTTGGCGTGTTTAAAGATCTAGAAGTCGGGGATCTGCCAGTGAAATCGTTTGTTCTGCAATTACCAACTATACTTGGATCGCTAGCCGCAATGCTTGTCGCTTTTGTGTCTATGGTGAGCGGTACCTCGCCAGGAACATGCGTGGCGAAGTCGGCAGCAGCGTTCCTTGTCTTTGCGGGATTCGGCCTTGTGCTGCGCTTCGCACTAGTGGAAGTTGTAGACTCAGCGGCCAGCCTTGCCGCCGGAACGGAACATGGCGACGGTGGCGGACTGGATGTTATCGTACCAGGTTCATCGGTTGCAGACCTGTTGGGAACTGGACCAGAAACATCAGACAAATAAATTAAAGTGCGCAATGCTTATTACGGCGTTATAATGTAGATGGGCTTGGCGGGTTATACCAGAAGGGGAGAGACGAACATATGAGTAACGGCGATGTTCTTGACCGGTGGCGTACCTATAAAATAAACAACGACTTAGAATCACGCAGCTGGTTAATCAGACACTTCGCCTACCTGGTGAAAATAACGGCTGGGCGCGTCATCACAAACCTACCACCTAGCCTGGAACGCGACGACCTCGTGAGCGCGGGCATCATGGGCCTGATAAAGGCAGTGGATCAATTTGATGTGAGTCGCCAGGTGAAGTTCGAGACCTATGCGATTGCGTTGATTCGTGGCGCCATTTTGGAGATGTTGCGCGAGGATGACTGGGTTCCGCGTTCTATACGTGAACGTGTAAAACTATTGGAGCGCACTTACAACGCCGTTGAATCACGTTTGGGGCGTCCAGGTACCGACGATGAGATGGCCACGGAGTTGGGTGTAGCGCCGGAGGAGTACCAGAAAATGCTGGTTGAAACTGGCCGTACTTCTCTGCTGTCGCTTGAGGACATTCTGGTAGGTAGTGATGCCGGTGAGAAACTGCACCTTTCCGACGTGTTAAGCGATGATAACGCGCCCCCTTCAATAGAGGCCGAGCTTCACGAGAGAAAACGAATGCTTGGCAAAGCGGTGGAAAGACTGCCAGAGCGTGAACGAATGGTCATTGCGCTCTATTACTATGAGGGTCTAACGTTTAAGGAAATAGGGAAGACCCTAACGATTTCCGAGTCGCGGGTTTACCAGTTACATACTCAGGCAGTTATACGCCTTCAAGGCTACCTGCAACGAGATCTTGAACTATTTCATTGAGATGCGGCTCAGCCGGAACGCGTCCGGCAGGAGGGCAGATTGATCGACGGAAGTTCTGAGATTAGGCCAATATTCGCCATTCAACCGCCAAACTCCATTCGTCCAATTACCGAACAACATGCCCATGATCGTCAGCAGCGCCAGCGCGGCGGACGTCATGATGCTCAACAGGACGATGAACAGGAAAGCACGGTCGATACTATTGAACTGAGCGCACAGGCGCAGTCAATTATCCAGCATACGGGAGACATTCCCGGCGAAAACGCGCATTCTGAACCTTCTGAACAAACGCCCACCAATGCGACTCCAGCGGACTCCCACCTTGATATCTCCGTTTGACAATCGGCGTGTGACAACCGTATGCTATTTTCCGTATGTGAGAGAGGAATGATGTTATGCTGCAGTACATAGTGCTGGCACTGCAAATAGTACTGCTAGCGGTAAGTTGGGTCCTATTTCAGCAAGCGAAGACCGAGCTGAACGCCAAAGCTGCCGAGATGCCAGTGCTTACCGAAGTTCAAGCCCTGCACGACAGAGTGAAGCAGTTGCTTGGTGAGCTTGAACGTACAGCTGAAAGGGAAGCCGACAAGCTGGCTAGCGAGTGTTCGCGAGCCGAAACTCTGTTGGCAGCGATGCAGGTTGCAGCTATGCAGGGTGTTTGCGGACCGGTTTCTGCCAATTCAACACCAGAAGCAATTGGGAATTTAGAAGCATTAGACGACGTCTCTACACTCACGAATCCGTCCTATTTGTCGGGCCGCCAGGTGGAAGCACAGGGTATTGAGAGTGGCCAAGACACTGACCACGCCATCGTAGCAAAGCCACAGGGCAATTCGGTCAACAGAGGCTCCGGTAATCCCATGTCCCGACGAGAGGCAATAATACGGCTTGCAATGAAGGGTGAGTCCTCTGCAGCGATCGCTCGCACCCTGGGTGTTTCGGAAGGAGAAGTCGAAACTGTGGTAGGGCTTCTCAGGTCGTAACTCGTGAAAATGTCAGACTTGTTGGTGCTGTCTTCAACATCTCCGCCTAGTTCGGTATAATATGTGCAGTTTGTAGCAATATTTACTTTTTTGTCTCCGAAGGAGAACCGATCGTCTTGATTTCGAATATACGCAGCCATGCTGCGGCATTTGCTGTGCCGGGGTTGCTGCTGTCACTATGTGCTCTCTCCGGGTGTCAAGGTAAAAAAGTGGTAGCCCAGCTGGGAAGCACCTCGTTCACCGAAAGTGCGTACCTCAAGCGTCTTGAGACCATTACACCAGCCGACTTTACTCAAGATGAAACCTTAGCAGGATTTCCCAACGATCCGTCTCTAACTGCAGGCTCTGTCGCGCTAATTGATATGATTCGCGAGACCGCTCTGGCTAATCTGGCCGCTCAAAAGAAAGTAGTCATCTCCGACAGTGACATCGATCAGCTGTTGAACGTCCAAAAGCAGATGAACCCGTCGCTTGATAAAGCTATCCGAGTGGGACTGGTGTCCGAGACAAATATACGACGCACCATCAAGATGCAGCTTGAGATTACCGGAATTGGCTCTGATAACGCCACTATCACTCCGGCAGAGATACAGCAGTTTTATAACCAGAACATTAACGCATTTAAGTTGCCCACTCTTTACGGTTTGCGAATGGTGACCGTGCCTAACAGCACACTGGGTATTCAGGTGCTAAATGAAGTGAAAGCCACTGGCAATTTTCCTGCAGTAATGCAGAAGTACAACATTCCCGCCAGTCCGCCGCTTGACGGCCACGAACAGATACTTTCGGAAGCACAGCTAAAAACTATTGCGCCACTTTACCAAGCGGTCACCAAGCTCACACCTCTTCAATTTGTCACCGCACCGGTACAGTATAAGGCACCTGGCGGGCAGACCTTTGCCATCGTCGCGCAGCTCACCAGAACGATGCCCGCGCATACACTTACTTTAGCGGATGTAACGCCGCTTATAAGGTTGCAGCTGCTGCACCAGAAATTCCCGGATTACCAGCCTCATACGTTTCAACTATTGAATACCTATTTGAAGAATCAGAAGGTCGTGATTTACCCGACGGGATTGGCGGCAACCGTTTCCAGATATCTGTTGGCGGTTCCACCCGCGTCGACTACAGGTATACCGGCGGCTCCTCAAGCAGCGCCGGCGACGAAGCCAAGCGCACCCAGTCCTTCAACCAGCACTGCGGCCCCTGCCGCAACACCGGGCGGATCTAACCTGCCGGCACTACCGTGATAGAGCTTGTTGGAATGGGTCCTGGTAGTTTGATGGACCTATCGCGCAGGGCGGAAGCTGCCCTGCGCGCCGCGTCGGAGGCACACGTTTCGGGCACAGGTAAGCTCTTATTTCGCACGGCACGCCATCCAGCTGCTCAGGAACTTCAGGCCCAGGGACTTGTCTTCGAATCATTTGACTCCCTCTACGAGACAGCCTCTAGTTTTGGAAACCTCTATCAACAGATCGCCAGCGAGGTAATCGCTGCGGCAGCGACACAACCGGTCACCTATGTTGTACCTGGCAGCGTGACTACTGGTGAGGAAAGCGCCCGACTCATACTGCAGATGGCGGTAGAACGAGGTATACCCACCAGCATTCTACCAACTGCAGATTTCGTTGCTCCTGTCCTTGCGGCAGTTAGGACGGCGGCTTCCTCAGGGTACGATGTGCGAGACGCACTCTCACTACACGGTGCGGATGCCGTTGACGCGCAAGGCTTTCCGTCGTCATCCCGGTTGTCGACAGACAGGCCACTCATACTGTTCCAAATATATGATCGTGATATTGCCTCAGCAGTGAAGCTTGCACTTATGCGAGACTATCCCGACGACTGGCAAGTGGCACTTGTACAGGCTGCGGGCACAAGCCAGGAAGCCGTAAGGTGGGTAGAATTATGCCGACTCGATAGGGAGACACCCGATCACCTTACTTCCCTTTACATTCCTGCACTGCCACCGGAACTCCGTCCCCGGGATTTTGCGGCACTGACTGGCATCATGGCACGATTACGCGCACCCAATGGCTGCCCCTGGGATAGAGAACAGACGCACCAGACCCTAAAGCGATATTTGGTGGAAGAGATTTACGAGGTGATTGATGCGATTGATTCTGACGATCCGGAGAGTCTTTGCGAGGAGCTAGGCGATGCTCTTCTCCAGTCTGTATTTCACGCGCAGCTGGCAGCTGAAGAGGGCGTATTCAACATTGACGATGTGGTTTCGGGTATCGCTACGAAGTTAATTCGAAGACACCCGCACGTTTTCGGTGACGTTGACGCGGCGGATAGTGCCGCTGTACTGGTAAATTGGGAGAAGATCAAGCGCAATGAGAAGGGTGGTGCAGTGGCTGAAAAGCGCAAATCCGCCCTGGATGGCGTTCCTCTATCCATGCCGGCATTGGTGCGAGCTATGGAGATCAGCCGGAAGGCAGTGAAAGTAGGTTTCGATTGGCCTGATCTTGCAAGCGTAATGGAGAAGGTCCATGAGGAAATTGGCGAACTAGGTGCAGAATTGCATCAGGAGACCATAAACCGCGAGGCCGCAGGGCGAGAGATTGCAGATCTGCTGTTCACTCTGGTACAGGTAGCTCGGCACCTTGAACTCGATGCCGAAGAGCTGCTTCGAGCAATGCTCAAGCGGTTTGAGTTAAGATTTCGCCACATGGAACAGTCTGTTGCGGCCGAGGGTAAAGCACTCGGCGCTTGTTCAGCGGATGAACTTGAGGCATTGTGGCAACAAGCGAAGGCACAGGAAAAAGCGAGCGAAAGTAACCCTCGCTAAAGGCCAGCGCGAACGAGGTCATGTACCCGGATGAAGCCTCGGAACTGTGATTCGTCGTCCAGCACTGGTGCTACCGATACCGGCCTTTCGCGTTCGGTCATCCGTTGCAACGCATCGTAAGCGAGTTCCTGCGGCTTGGTAGTAACTGCCGGAGAGGCATTCATGAAGTCGGCTGCCCGCTGCGCAAAGCCATTGGTTAGTCCTTCAACGAGCGCGCGACGCATATCCGCCTCTGCAATAATCCCCGCCAAAGCTCCGTTCGCATTAAGCACTGCTACTGCGCCAAAATGACCAGCCGTAAGGGCAAATACGACATCTGTAAATGAGGCATCGGGTGCCACTGTTGCCTTACTGTAATCCTGTGACTCAATAATGTCGATAACCCGCAAAATCAGTCGACGACCCAGGCGGCCACCAGGATGGTTCACGGCATAATCTTCCGCCGTTCGGCCCCTCACTTTTTGCAGGGTCATTGCTAGCGCATCGCCTAGAGCAATCGCCACAACGACGCTGGCTGTGGGGGCGAGCAGTAATGGGCAGGCTTCACGTTCTACAGAGGCATCAATGACAACCTGTGCCCGCTGAGCCAGCGTTGAATGAGGGTTGCCCACTAATGCAATAATTGGCGCACGTTGGGTTAGGTATGGCAGAAGGTCGTTGAGCTCTGTGCTTTCACCACTGTGGCTCATAGCGATCACTATATCGCCTTGCTGAACGATACCCAAGTCGCCGTGCATGGCCTCGGCTGGATGTAGAAAAACCGCAGGACAGCCCGTTGATGTAAGCGTGGCTGCGAGTTTGCGAGCTGCAATGCCGGATTTACCTACACCTGTGGTGATAACTCGACCTTTGCATTCGTTCATTAGACGAATTGCATCTCTAAATGCACCAGTAAGCGCGTGTGCCGCTCGCTCCAGCGCTTGAGCCTCAACTGTCAACACATCGGCCCCAAAGGTCAACACATCAAAGTCCTGTAGCATCACACAACCCCTTCGCGATTACGCCAATAGTTCAAGGTGTCTGCTAATGTCTGGTTCAGGCTAATTTGTGGCCGCCATGCAGTTGCCCTCGTCAGCTTCGAGCTGTCACCCGTCGAGCATTGAATATCTGCTGGACGCAGGCGGTTTGGGTCTACCTCTACCGAGACAGACACTCGAGCCATTGCTATAAGGCGGTCTAGCAGCGACTGGGTTGTAAGCGGATTATTCGTTGCAATGTTATATGCCTCTCCTGGCACACCATGAGTTAGCAGGAGAGTGTAGGCCGTCACGACGTCGCGCACATCCAGAAAATCTCGCTTCGCGGCAAGGTTGCCCACCCTGATGATCGGCTCCTGCCTACCGGCTTCAATTTGAGCGATCTGGCGGGCGAAGCTGGAAAGCGCGAACGTAGGTGCCTGACCTGGGCCAATGTGGGTGAACGGGCGTGCAATCATGGTGAATGCCGGATAGTTACGAGCGCAGTTTTCCGCTTCAATTTTGCTGTCTGTGTAGGCGCCAAACCTCCATAGGGGCCCTAACGGAGATGTCTCCAATGCCGCGCCAATACCCTCTCGGTCACCATACACATAGCCCGAACTGATAAACAGAACCCGCGGAAACGGAGTAATTTCTGCAGCGGCATCTAACAGCGTTCTCGTACCCTCAACGTTTACAGCGAAGATCTGGTCGCGATCTGTACCGGCACCAGCTGAGGCTGCGGCTAGGTGGACGATGTGCGTTGGCCTGTGTGCTGCCACGATGGCTGCAATCTCCTCCTTGCGTCCGAGATCCGCGTTAAAGTGGCGTATGCGTTCGGTCGCAGGGCAAGCGGCTTCGGCCTGGCGATCGACACAAAGGAGCTCAGAAAAGGTATCGCCCTGAAGTAGGGATGACACGAGATGCTGGCCGACGAAGCCGGAGGCGCCAGTGATGAGTATACGCGAAGCGTCCATCTGCAGTTACCGACCCTGATTTCGAATGTGATTCGTCCACCGATCAAGGTCGGCATCGACCATCATTGTGATGAGGCCCTTGAAGTCGACTGTTGGCTTCCATCCCAGTTGTGCAGCAGCGAGAGATGCATCACCAACGAGCAAGTCTACCTCGGCTGGACGGAAGAAAGCGGGGTCCTCTCGGACGAAATCCATATAGTTAAGGCCAACGTGGCTAAACGCAACCTCTACCAGTTCTCTAACGGTGTGGGTTTCCCCGGTGGCTATCACATAGTCGGCCGGTGTGGCTTGCTGCAGCATCAGCCACATCGCCTGAACGTAATCACCGGCGAATCCCCAGTCGCGCTTGGCTTCCAGGTTTCCCATCCGTAACTCACTAGTCATGCCCAGCTTTATCTGCGCGACTGCGGAGGTCACCTTCCGAGTTACAAATTCCAGGCCACGTCGAGGTGACTCGTGGTTGAAGAGAATGCCAGAGCAGGCAAAGAGGTCATAACTTTCACGGTAGTTAACAGTTATGTAGTGCCCGTATACTTTTGCGACGCCGTAAGGACTGCGTGGATAGAAGGGTGTATGTTCGGATTGTGGTGTTTCGCGCACCTTGCCAAACATCTCAGAGGATGAGGCCTGATAAAACCGAATCGTGGGATCTATCAACCTGATTGCTTCCAAAATCCTGGTGACGCCTAGTGCAGTGAATTCGCCAGTGAGTACGGGTTGGTTCCAGCTGGTGGGCACAAATGACTGAGCTGCCAGGTTGTAAACCTCGCAGGGTTTGGATACTTTGATGGCGTCTATAAGCGAGAATTGATCGAGCAAATCTGCCTGAATGAGCGTAATCTTATCCTGAAGGTGCCCGATGCGCTCAAAATTTTCAGTACTGGAGCGTCGAACGGCTCCGAAGACCTGATATCCCTTAGCGAGCAGAAATTCTGCAAGGTACGAACCGTCCTGACCAGTGATACCCGTGATGAGTGCGGATTTTTGCGACAATGTAATTGACCTTACCTAGCTTGAATGAGCGATTTTGTGTATGGCTAGCGCCGATTGTAGAACAGCGCGCAGTTGATGCAGCGGCAACATAGTAGCAGCATCAGACAGGCCCTTTTCAGGGTCGGGATGTACTTCCAAAAACAGTCCATCAATCCCCACTGCAGCAGCAGCCCTAGTGAGGTGGGGGATGAATTCGCGGCGGCCACCTGACGAGGTACCCGCACCGCCAGGAAGTTGGAGGCTGTGGGTGCCGTCGAAGATTACCGGATGGCCAAACTGCCTCATCTGCGGAAGAGACGTCATATCTACAACCAACGTGTTGTAGCCAAACGATACGCCGCGTTCGGTAAGAAGAAGGTTGGTACACCCAGCTTCTGTCATTTTGTCAACCGCATTTTTCATGTCCCAGGGGGCCAGGAACTGTCCCTTTTTTATGTTGACGCATCGCTCGGTGGCGGCAGCGGCTAACAACAGGTCCGTTTGGCGAGACAAAAAGGCAGGAATCTGCAATATATCGACCACCTCAGCAGCTTTAGAGCATTGCCAGGTCTCATGCACATCGGTTAGGATTGGGACTTTAAACTCTTCTTTAATCTTTTGCAAAACCTCAAGGCCTTTTTCTATCCCGTTACCTCTAAACGATTTTGCACTGGTGCGGTTTGCCTTGTCAAAACTTGCCTTGAATACGTAGGAGACACCCAAATCAGCCGCGATCTGCTGTACTTCGGCTGCTACCTTTCTGCACAGTTCATGGCTTTCTATTACGCACGGTCCTGCAATTAACAGCATAGGATGGTGAGGTGCGCCTATAGAGATGGATCCCGCGCGTGCAGGTGTTATGGACGCTGCCATGTTGCTCCTTAAACGTGTAATATGTTAACAAACGCGATGATATGGTCGATGCTTCACGGGTCGGTCCAATTCATCGTCGAATCGGTACGGCGAGCGCCCCAGTCCTATTGCCAGCTGGACATGAGTTCGCATTTGCTAACCAGTTAGTAAATGCATAACCTTCCGCGAAATTGCTGTAAGTCGTTGAACGACGCCTTCCATACCGCAACCATTACACAGTCGTGGCTTGATTTTGAGGCTGTACCGGTCGACGACGACTGCAACGGTTCCAATGTCCTCGCTACCTTAATCAGATACCAGAATTGTACACTATATCCGGGTTGATACGCGGCTTGTGGTTCGCCTAATGATAACGCTTACGGGGCCCTCAACTACCTCACGTTGATAGGAATACCGTCTGAATAGGATAGTGAGCACCTAATAACTTGTCTTAACAAGGTGGCCAAAAGCCGCGGCACAATGCGATGAAGCCGCATTATGTTCCTTCGCGCACGTGTCGTCTGCCCGATCGTGCAACCCGGGCGAGAACGTCGAGTATTGCCGGTGTAAGCCTCTCCACTGTGAAGTGGTTTTGAATGGTGTTCTTCGCAGCTTCTCGCAGCATCGACCTCTGTTCCTCGTCTGCAAGCATGTCTACAATGGCCCTTGTCAGTGCTTGGGGATCGGCCGGTGGTACCAAAACAAGTGAGCCTGGCTCCGCATTGCATTCAGGTGTCCCACCCACTGCGGATGCCACGCAGGCACATCCTGCTGCCATTGCCTCCAACACAGCTACGGGGAACATCTCGTCTAGAGACGGAAGCACATAGACGTCTAAAGCGGAGAGAAGGCGAGGAATGTCACTGCGGTAGCCTAGCCATAGAATGTGGTTCACTACACCTAGCTTTTCAGCCTCGTGGCGCACTCTGTCATAGTAATCGGGCTTGCGCACGTGGCCTGCGAATGCAACCATGGTATCCGGGGCGGACTTGAGGATTTCTGGTAAAGCGCGAACCAGGTACAACTGACCTTTGCGCGGCAGAAAATCACTTATTACGCCTACAAGTCGCTGCTCGGGTGATAGGTTTAGTTCTGTTCGTACTTCCTCCCGAGTGTCTTGTGGAAGGTTAAAACGAGAGCTGTCAACAAAATTGTAAACCATATCCATCTTACGTCGCGGAATGAGGTTGTGTGTCTGGTGATACCGTCGCGTAACACCTGAGACCGCAATGATGTGGCTGGCAAACTGCCAGTGAGGATGCATTTTATGTGACTGGGCGGTCGCCACGCAGGGAACATGCGTAAGGTGACTTAGAAAAACCCCGAAGTTATGGGCCCTAGTCATGTGCGTGTGGATTATTTCAATTTGGTGCACCCTGATCATCCGAGCCACTTCATTTAGCTCATTTAAGGGCCAGCGATTAAGGTTGCACTCATGGACTATGACATTAGCCGTTCCAGCTAATTCTCGCCCTATCCATGAATCCCGCCGACACACCATAATTACAGTATGACCGCATCGTGCCATCTCCTTTGTAAGGAGCAGTGCATGCATAATCGCACCGTTCACGTCTACGCCGGAAACAATTTCCATTACCTTCATTGTTATAACTCTTCCTGAAGCCATCCTGCTGAAATTGCAGTAGACAGCTCGCAGCACGCCGTGCCGCACACCACCTACGTGTGGTTAGATTTAATTGTATCGCAAAAAAGTGCGAGCCATTTTCTACTGGTTTCCTGCAGGGTAAAGCTGTTTACACGTTGTCTTCCAGCGTCACCCATTGAACGCCGTTGTTCAGGGTCGTCGCGCAATGCAGCCAGGTGGTTAGACAGGCTGCTTACGTCCCCCTGCGGTGCGAGTAAACCCGTGGATCCGTGTACAATGATCTCAGGTAGGCCGCCAGAGGCAAAGGCAACTACCGGCTTTGCTGCTGCCATCGCTTCCAACACCACAAGGCCAAAAGGCTCTTCCCACGATGGCAGACACATCACGTCGAAACGCGCCATGAGTTGCGGTATGTCGGATCGAAACCCTAGAAGATGAATTCGGCCTGCCAGTTCGGGTGAAGCCGCCGCAGTCTCCAACTCCGATCGCAACGGCCCCTCGCCTACAAAGACAAAATGAGTATCCACCAGGCGAGCAGCAGCATCTACAAGCTCGCGATAGCCTTTCTTCGCTGAAAGGTGAGCCACCGTTCCAACACAAAAGCAGTTTGCGGGCACCTCGATGTTGGCAGGTGCAGCTGTGAGGTACGGGGTGGGGTCGATGCCATTGTGAATGACATGCAAACGCGATGACGGTACTCCTTTGTCGGCAAGCGAGGCGGCAACCGCTGAAGAAACCGCTACGAGCGCATCTGCGAACCGATAAGGGCCGGGTGAATTGAATCCGTGAACAATTGCGACGGACGGTACCTTTGCCAGCCGTGCCGCCAACCCACCCCACAGTGAGGCAGTAGATAGGTGTGTGC
The DNA here is from genome assembly GCA_027450145.1 of Chthonomonadaceae bacterium. Taxonomy (GTDB): domain Bacteria; phylum Armatimonadota; class Chthonomonadetes; order Chthonomonadales; family Chthonomonadaceae; genus JAJZFK01. The sequence continues at coordinate 64,740 of DAIDKH010000006.1, forward strand.
AGACGACATCCGGTCGGAATGTACGGATTTCCCGCAGCAGTCGTCCGACCGCTGCTAAGTTCAGCTTGCCGCCAATCTGGAGGTTTGCAACATCCAGGTCCATTTTGCGAGCTGCAGATTCCACCTGGGCATGCGGCTTGGTGATTAACCTACTTGTAACGCCTAGGGCACTGTGTTCCCGCATGATCCGCATCGCCAGCAGTTCCGCGCCGCCCAGGTGCCTGGGAGTAATAACGTGCAGCGATTTCATCTGCGCTGTCCTAGGTTCATGCGACCCATCATCGTACCGCGGCCAGCTTCGCTGTACAGGAACGAAATACGCGTTCGGCATCAATGTCGCTCATACACATATAGCGGCCGCCGCAGGTTGGGTGACGAAAGCACGGGCTGCATGCGAGGTTTAGGTAAATGACTTCGTTCGTTGGGCCGTAGGGTGCCACCTTGGCTGGCGGCGTTGGGCCCATGAGTGCTACTACCGGTGTTCTTACCAGTGCCGCTATATGGGTAGCTCCTGTATCGCCACCTACGAATACACCACACTTTGCGATAGCGGCAGCCAGCTGGCGCGGTGTTGTTTTGCCAACTAGCGAACGAGCTGCTGTCCCCACCTGTGCCAAAATCTGCCCTTCTGCCTCACGTTCTGCATTAGCACCAAAAAGGACGGCCTGTAAGCCGGCCGCCGATAGTAATTGAATCAACTCTACCCATCGAGCGGCCGGCCATGACTTATTCGCTATCGACGCGCCAATGTGCATTCCGACTATCGGCGCGCGTATGCCATCAAGGAGACCTTCAACGTGGCTGTTGAGTTCCGGGTTGTCGGTTAGGTACGACGGAGCGTGTGAGGGTAATTGCGTGACACCCAAAATTCGGGCGAAATTTAAAAGGCATTCCACGGCATTGGTTTCATCTGGTGTAGGTATGACTGCCCTAGAGATGATGCCGCTAATCTCTCGGCTGGTCTCCCATGTATACCGTAATTTCGCGCCAGAATAGAGCCCCAATAATGAGCTTACAGACAGCCCTTGCATGTCGAGAACAATGTTGGGGCGAAAGCGGCGAATTTCGGGGCCAACCGCTTTTAGGGCTGCTAGACCTCTAGGTGCGACTATCAGATTGTCAATAGACGGGTTTCCAACTAGGAGGTCGGAAAGACCATGGCGAACGACCCAAGCGATGCTGACATGGGGAAGTGCCGTCTTTATGGCGGTTATGGTAGGAATAGACATTGCAATGTCGCCCATTGCGCTCATCTTAATAACCAAGATGCGTTCTATTCCGTCGATCTGTTGTTTTGTAAGGATGTTCAATGCTGGTCTTCGGCCTGAAATACGTGCGGTGAGTTTCGCCATCGATCGTGCAGCCATAGCCATTGCGAAGGATACTTCTTTATCTGAGCTTCCAGTCTGGCGTTTAACAGGGTAGTTACGGCGATCTCGTCAGCTGCACGGTCACCGGTGGGATTGATCACAACTGGTTCTTCAACCTCGAGCTTGAAGCGGCCATCTGGTGTACTAATGCACCACATGAAGACAATGGGAGCGCCGGTATGCAGATGGATTCGAGCGGGACCATTTGTGGTACCGGTCTGCATGCCGAAGAATGGTACGTATATGTCGCCTGCATTTTGATCGAACAGAAGTGCAAGTACCTCACCACGTTTAAGACATTGTAGCACAGAGCGTCCGCTGCTGCCTCGAAGGTGAACTGTAGCTCCGTTTTGAGCCCGCGTGCCCTGCAGCATCTTGTCGATTGCTGGGTCGTTTGCCTTCCTTGCAACCACATTCACGTGGTACCCAAGAGCCTGCATCCAGGGAGCAAGTACTTCGAAATTGCCAATGTGCCCGGATGCAACTAGAATGCCCTTTCCTTCGCGTTGAGCTTCAGCAAGGTGTTCCGCTCCTTCCACATCAATTAATGCGCAAAGCCGATCCTGAGACATCTCTGGGATCATGAGGAACTCGCACACAGCCTGTCCGAAGTGTATGAATACGTCCTTGGCAAGTCGTTCTCGTTCCGTTTCGCTCAATATGTTACCGTATACCAGATGAATGTTCTTATGGGCCACCCGCCGGTACCTGCCAAGTAGACGGTAGAGAAGGGAACCCATTATACGTCCCGTTCGTTGGGCTCCCGCAAAGGACATGGCACGTACGGGCTTAAGAACCAACGCAAGGGCTACGCGACCCGCGGTACGCTCGAACCTCTTCTTTAGCGGTAGTGGAGTGGGCTGTTGTGGTGCTTCTGTCATAGGCACTCCAAAACAGATGTGAGAAACGTTTCTGCACTGTCAATATGCATGGTAACTTGAAGCACGATAATTGGCAGCGAGTAATGGCCGCCGTCTAGTTTAATTGCGTCTTTTTCAGTAGTGACGATCGCCGAAGCATTTGCCTCGTCGGCACGTTGAAAAAGCGCCTCCAACTCTTGAGCACTCGGCCGTGAATGGTCCGGTAGTCGAAGTGTGGTGCATAGGATAGCGCCAAGATCCCCCAGCATGGATTCGAAAGACGAAGGATTGCCAATGGCGCTCAGGCAAGCTACCCTCCTGCCTCGCAGGCTATGAATATCGAGCATTTGCGGTGGTTCTACCTGGCGAAGCGCATGCGGAATGAGATCTGCAGTAAACACAGGTTTGCCCGGCGCAAGGGATCGTATTCTCGCCATGGTATGGTCCAGGGTTTTACGATCGGCGACGTGGGAACGAGTTACCAGAATAACCGCGGCGCGCCTAAGGTGAGAGGCCGGTTCTCTTAACAGCCCACGAGGGAGCGTGTACCCATTATCAAATGGTTCTATGGCATCTAGCAGTACGATTTCAACGTTGCGATCGAGCTGCCAGTACTGCATGCCGTCATCCATCACAATCACATCCGGGCGAAACTCCGCCTCTGCGCGGGCACCCGACTGTCGCCGATCTTTGCCAACCAACACCGGAATGTTGGGCAACATGTGAGCCAACATGCAGGCTTCATCGCCTGCCATCTGAGCTGTGAGCCTCACGCGGTGGCCGTCGGATGCGATAGCGCAGCCATGTTCATTGGCCCCGCCGTAGCCGCGGCTGAGAATGACCGTTTTCATTCCTCGCTCAGACAACATACGGCATAGTGCCGCGGTGGTTGGTGTTTTTCCGGTTCCTCCCGTAGTAAGGTTGCCAATACTGATGACGGGACATGTGAGACGGGTTTTACGGCGTATGCCCAGGGCAAAGGGCAGCAGGTAAATCCAGAGACCGGCAGCGTAAAGAATGGCAAGCGGCGTTAGTACTGCGCGGAGGATGGTTGGGAAAAACCCTGGTTGGCCCCTCAAAATAGCAATCATAGATGCCTGTAATTTTGAGGATTGCGTTGAGGATATAACGGTCATAGAGACGGACTTTCTGTAAGCTTTACCAGCAACGCGGCACACCGCGCGGAGACTCCACGTTGGGTGTCAAGAAGCTTCCTCCCAGCTTCTCCCTTGCCCAAACAGAGCTCAGGATCCTTTAGAAGCGCCAGGGCCTCCACGTATAACTCCTCTTCGTTTGCTGCAACGGTAACTGCACCCACTGGGGCGAGTAGTTCCGTTTCGTTTTTTATCGTTGCGTATAATGGGCCAATAAGTACGGGTTTGGCAAATGCTACCGGCTGCAAGATATTTTGACCACCGCCCTGAACCACGGGCGCGAACGTATTGCCTACAAAAGCAAAATCCGCGATGCTGTAGACCGATGCTAACTCCCCCATCGTATCCAGTACAAGCACTGGGCACGTGTCGCTGTTGTCGGTTAATTGAGATTTCAGGTTGCAGCGAATGCCGGCCTCCGTAAGTTGCTGAACGATAAAAGGAGCCCTCGGTAACTGGCGTGGCGCCACTATCATACTGAGATCGTGGTGCTGAGCAGTAAGCTTGGAGTACACCCGAATAATAATGGCTTCCTCCTCGGCACTGCGTGTGCTGCCGACGACCCAAACCGGCCCGTCCGCAGGCAGATGCAGTGAGGAGCGAAGTGAAGCAGAGGCATCAACGTCCACCTTCGGAAGAACTTGATCAAGCTTGGAGTTGCCCATTACCAGGCATTTTGTTGCGGTTGACCGCGGTTCGCCTAACTGCGTCATTCGGTCTGCATCTGCTGACGACTGCATAAGCAAAAGGTCCAGGTTACCAATCATCCATCGGAAGATTCCAGAGGCATATTGCTTAGCACGTTGATAGCTGCGCACGGATTTGCGACCATTGATGAGTGCTGTTTTTGCGCCATTTGCCCTTAGTGCGTACAGCAAATTAGGCCACAACTCACTTTCAAGCGTAACGAACAGCTTGGGGTGTATGGCCTTGACTACGGATTGGACTACCCACGGAAAATCAAATGGGAGATAGAAGACCTCGTCGGCCGCTTCGCCCGCCTGCTTTTGAGCCATTTCGTAACCGGCGGGGGTAATGACTGAAAGGAGAATACGCCAACCTGGAAGCAGTTGCTTGAGCTCATTCATTACCGGTATTGCGGCAACTACCTCGCCGGCTGAAGCTCCATGTACCCAAACCGTAGGACGGCAATCAGAAGCAATTTCTAAGGGGATATGTCCCCAGCGCTGACTCCAACCGGGTCGGGATTTACCGCTTAAATATCGATTTACAAGGTACACGGCGATAACCGGCGAGAGAACAGCAAGGCCAAGATTGTATTTTACACGCATCCATTGCATACTGATGATTTTACTCTGTTCGCCACGGGTAATCAAGATGTCCGCAACGTCGTTCTGCTTCCCGCTCCAGCCGATTGACGGCTAATTCAAGGCGGTTAGAAATCTCCTCGCGATCGGAATCGTTTAGCTCGGCGGGCACATAGATTGGATCGCCCACTATGAACCAAGCCCGGGCGAACGGTAACGGTATCATGTAGGAATCCCAGCTGTGAACCAGGTACCTCCACGATGAACTAATTCCGACAGGGATAATAGGCACCCCCGACTTCTGCGCCATCAATATGACGCCTGCCTGCACCTTGTGAGAAGGGCCGCGAGGACCATCTGGAGTAAAGGACAGCACGCCGCCCTCTTTTACCTTGCGTGCCATCTGCAGCGCACCGCGAACTCCTCCTCGCCCGGTAGATCCGCGAACAATCTGATAACCGAACCTTTGGAAAATTTCGGTTTGCAAATCACCATCACGCGACAGCGAGACCAGCGCCCAGTATCCACGGTTTCTGAGTAACGCTGCCGGTATGAGAGTGCGGCCGTGCCATGTTACTAGAATGGCGCCATTTTCTCCTGGTACAAGGCCGTCCATGTTCTCGAGCTTTAGCCGAAGCGTGGCAAATATGGATTTTACAAGAAGGACAATGGCTACTGCCATCTTCCGCTGGCGCGCCATGCGCCTAGCAGTTTTAACTGCGTCATCGGGTGAGGGCTCTGTAACACTGGTTACGTTGTCTTCGCTCATTCGAAGCCGCTTAACTGCGTTTCGTAGAGTTGTGCGTAATAGCCACCAGCCTGAATAAGCTCTTTGTGCGAGCCCATCTCCACAATGCGGCCAGATTGCATTGCAAGAATGCGATGTGCGTTTACGATGGTAGAGAGGCGGTGAGCAATTACTAATGTGGTACGCCCCTGCATAAGGTGATCCAGCGCTTCCTGAACAAGCGCCTCTGACGAGGCGTCAAGTGAGGATGTTGCCTCATCGAGTATCAAGATCCGCGGGTTCATAAGGATAGCTCGAGCAATAGCTATGCGCTGTTTTTCGCCACCACTCAGTCGAATACCTCGGTCACCCACAATGGTGTCCAGTTTCTCTTCAAAGCCCTCTACAAACGAAGCGTTTGCCTGGCGTAGAGCTTCCCAAATCTGGTCGTCGGTGGCGGTTCGATTACCGTAGGCTACGTTGTCACGCAGAGTTCCCGCGAACAGCCAGGTCTCCTGTGGTACGATGCCTATCTGTTTTCTTAGCGATTCAGCCTTAATCGAGCGAATGTCGATATCATCCACCAACACGCGACCGCTTGTAGGGTCGTAGAACCTGGGAACGAGGTCGGAGAGCGTGCTTTTACCAGCGCCGCTTCTGCCCACAATGGCAACAACTTCACCCGGCCGTATTTCAAAAGTTACATCGTCCAGGACAACCGGGCCAGTTTCGCTATACTGAAACGTGACGTGATCGAATGCTACTTTGCCTGCGATGGTAGGAATCTCTGGCGCGCCGGGCAACTCCTTCACCTCGGGCTCAACATCCAGTAGTTCGTCGAATATCCTGCTGGCCGCAGCGAGTGCCTGAGCACGTGACGAGATGATGCCTGCCACATTACTGGCAGCGCGCGACAGGTTGTCCAGCAGAAACAGGAAGGCGGTGAGGGCACCCACGGTGAGGCCGCCTGGCATCACGTAGAGCCGCACAGCATCGGGTACCTTAACGCCGGGGTGAAGCGCCTGAAACTGTGCAACGTGCAAATGTTGAACGTGTATGGTATGCGCCACGATATTGCCACCCACGAACATCACTAGGGCAATTCCGAAAGCGCCGATAAATTCGGTTACCGGACGGAGCTGGGCACTTTTTCGCACCCCATTCATGACCGTCTGCAGAGTCTCCTGGTTTTCAATGCGAAACCGCTCAATCTCGTGATTCTCTGCGGCAAAGGATTTCACAACCCGTGCGCCCGCAACCGTCTCTTCTATGATATTCGTTACATCGGCCAGCTTGCCCTGAACGGACCTGGAAATGCTGCGAATGCGCCGACTTATCTGCTGAATTGCCACCGCCATGAAAGGGATGAAGATGATAGAGAGCAGGGTAAGCCGCCAGCTAAAATGAAAAAGCATTATGAGGCTCACGATGATCGTGAGAGGCGCCGAAATCATCTGCCTGAGGTTCATCGCCGCATTTTGAACGACGGGAACGTCATTGGTCAGTACAGATATGATGGCGCCTGTACGGCGCTGGTTGAAGAACGAAAGCGAAAGTGAGTGTAGGTGTGCAAAGATCTCGTCCCTCATTCGCGTAACCATGCTATTTGCTGTTAGCGAAAGGAAGTAGCTCTGTCCGAACGAAAAAAGTCCTTTGATAATAAAAACGACCAGTACCATGCCGCACATAAAGTTAAGGTGCCCAACCTTGCCATCGGTCATAGAGTTTATGACCTCTTTGATGAACAGGGCAATGCTGGCATCTATTGCGGATGTGGCAGCGGCACACGCGAGGCCAGCGACAAGTATCTTTCGGTACGGATGAAGGTAAGCTAATAGACGACGCTGGGTGTCTTCCACCGGAATATGTGCGTGTGCAGGTAATGCTGCTTCGCTGTTTTGGGTTGTTGCCATTACTGTGACGTTCTCTTGCTTTTGACGAGATCGATGATTGCTGCGGCAGCCCTATCGCTTGCGCCTGGTGCTCCTAGCAGTTTTCTTATCTCCTTAAAGTCGTTTTTCATTGCCTGTCTTACTGTGATATCGCGCAGAAGTGTGCTGATGTGCTCTGCAATAGCAGCCGCGGATGCCTCTTCCTGAATAAGCTCCGGTACCGCTTTACGATTAAGGACAATGTTGGGTAAGCCGATAAACTTTATTTTTCGGTGTAGACCGCGCAGCTTGTACTCGATTTCCATGATTTTTGACCCACGGTACACGATAATCATTGGAGTACCGATGACTGCAGCCTCCAAAGTCACCGTGCCTGAGCAGCAAACCAATGCATCGCAGTACGTCATTACTTCGGTGGCGAGGTTCTTTGCCAGTACTACCGGCGGAAGCTCAGAAGTGCTGCTGCCTCTGTACTGGCGAAATTGTGTATGGCGCAGTGCATCCTCCGGCACAATGAAACCGCCATTCGTGGCCAGCAGTTTCTGACGACTTCGGGTAATGGAGCCGGCGGTTCTGGAAAGTGGGCGAATAATCTTCTTTTCTGCTTCCTGGGTCAGCTCGTGCCAAATTTCGCTAAACTTATCGCCAAGATCTTTGTTTCCCGTGAGAAACCGGCACATCTGGTCGGCAGAAATAGACGGAGCCACTCCAATTACGAACTGCGCGCCAGGGTCTGTAGACGCTAGCCGGCGAGCAGCATCCATCATTACAGGAACTAGGTGATTTATCTCGTGGGCACGGCTGCCTGGCAATAGGCCGATGATGGGTTTGTCGAAATCCAGCCCTAACTCGTCCGCGAACTGCTCCCTAGATAGACTGGGCCCAGGTCTGTCTAGCAGCGGGTGACCAACAAATTGCGAGGGCACGCCGCGCGACTGATAGCGTTCGAGCGACCATTCAAACGGCGTAAGGATCAAGTCTGAGTTTTGTATCAAGGCCTCCGAGGCAAAGCCTTCCCTCTTCCAGCAACCAGGCGGAACATAATAAGCGGTGGAAATACCGTTTTGTTTACAGAATGTCGCCAGCCTCACGTTAAATGCACCAAAGTCGATTAGTACAACAACGTCTGGCCGACGTGCCAACACCTCACGTCGGATAAGTGGCGCAACAGTGACCAGTAGTGACGGAACTTTCCGGACAGCTTCGGTGACGCTGATAGCTCCCCAAGTGCTGGAGTCCGCAACTAGTTCAACTCCCATCGCGCGCATAGCGTCGCTGCCAATACCCCAAAGCTTGATATCGGGTAGGGCGTCTTTAAGCGATGCAGCAAGATCCGCGCCAATTCGGTCACCCGAGAGCTCACCCGTAATTATTGCTGCCTGCATCATTTGGTGCCAACTGTTTCCACGCTTTTAAATGGGAGGAGGATTATTAGCCCGGCCGTTAAAGCCCTCTCTAGTTCGGCGAATGAAGTCGGTAAGCCTGTCAAGCTCAGGGCTATGTTCAATCTCTTCTTCAATAACGTCCAGCGCCTGCGATACATTCAGGTTGGATCGGTACAGGAGTTTGTATGCCTGCCTTAATTCGCCTCGCACTTTAGCAGGAACACCGGCGCGCCGCAGTCCGCGGATATTGATATCGTAGACACGGGCCGGTCTGCCTTCCGCCAGCATGTAGGGTGGAATGTCTCTCGTAACCCCGGACATACCGCCAATCATTACAAGCGAGCCAATCGTGCAGTTTTGATGAACGCCGCAAATGCCGCCAAAATTCGCGTGGTCTTCAACCGTAACATGACCGCTTATTCCCACATAGGATGCAATGGTCACCGAGTTTGCGATTTCGCAGTTATGGCCGATGTGTGCGTAGGCCATGATCATATTGTTGTTGCCAATTCGGGTTACTTCGCCTTCGCCCGTTGCGCGATGGATGGTAACGTATTCCCGTAGAATGTTGTCGTCGCCAATAATAACGTAGCTCGTTTCGCCCTTGAATTTATAGTCCTGAGGTGGACCCCCAATGAGCGCGCCGTTGAAGATTTGACAGTTTCTTCCAATTTGCGTGTTCTCCAGAATCTGAGCATGAGAGTACAATCGTGTTCCGGAGGCGATACGGCAGCGGGGACCAACGGTACAATAGGCACCAATTTCGACGCCATCCTCAATTTCGGCAGTGGAGTCTACAATGGCAGTAGAATGCCAGCACTTATTCACGACTTGTCCCCCAATGGCGCATTGCTTTGGTTTCCACTATTCCGTTCCATGAGTTTAAAAAGCATCTCGCCGCGAGCTACCTCTTCCCCTTGCACTGTGGCCACCATGCTGGCCTTGCCAAACAGGCCTCGCACTTTGCCCAAGGTAGCTTCCACCAAAAGTGTGTCGCCAGGAACCACGGGTTTTAGCAACCTGCATTTGTCAAGGCCGCCAAGGAAGGCAAGTTTTCCGTTATGAACCGGAGTTGAGAGCAGTATGATTCCCGCAACTTGTGCCATGCACTCCAAAATAAGTACACCGGGCATAACTGCAAGTCCAGGAAAATGACCGTTGAAGAAAGGCTCGTTGATAGTGACGTTTTTCAGGCCGACCACACGCTTACCTGGCTCAAGTTCCAACACTCTATCTACGAGCAGCATTGGATATCGGTGCGGTAATATTGCGCGTATCTCCTCAACGTCCAGGATATGACTCATTCACTTCCCCTCATTGTTCAATTTACGGTGAGTAATTTCGAGTGCAGGTTGCATTCTACGTATTGCTGCGGCTGCTTCGTTGTTAGCCCTATGACCAGGTCGTTCTACCGTTACAACGGCTTCAATTCTAGCCCCCACAAGTGCAAGGTCGCCTATAAGGTCGAGCAGCTTGTGTTTCGCCCACTCCTGCGGCGTACGAAGCTCGCTCGAATATCCATCGGGCGGTGTGATAACCAACGCATTGTCCAGCGAAGCACCTTTAGACAGTCCCGCGGCTCGTAGCTGCTCAACTTCGGACGCAAACGCCCATGTTCTGGCGGAACATACGTCGGCAAAAAAGCCGTCGGGTCCGTTAGTCAAGCTATTCCACCTCACGTGCGCATTGCCCTCTGGCCATGCGTCAAAGTCGACCGATGCTGCAGCGGTAAGGCCATTGCCTTCGCCGACAGGCTGAAGTGAGACTGTGGATGAACCAACTGCAAAGGTGATAGGTTCCTTCACTGTGGCTACTATGTAAGGAACCGCCTGCTCCTCCATGCCTGTGGCTATGAGCAGTTCCATCCAGGGCAATGCGCTGCCATCCAGGATAGGGATTTCCGGTCCGTCCACTTCAATCAGTACGTTGTCCACATTCATAGCATGCAGCGCGGCAAGTAAATGCTCGATTGTGTGGACAGTTACACCGTCTCGACCTACCGTCGTGCACCTATTTGTATCCGTAACGTTATCAGCTACAGCGGGTATCCAAAACCCGTCTTTCACAATCACGCGCCCTGTACCATCGGCAGCAGGACGCAGTCGCACCTTGCAGCTTTCGCCGGTGTGAATTCCAGTACCAGAAATTCGCGCTACCGACGCAAGGGTGCGTTGATAGCGTGGATTAGTTGAGCTATTCGTCATGGGCTCTTTTCTGATGTAATTCCTGCACGAGAGACTCCAGTTGCTTCAGTCTCTTTATCGCCGCAGGGAGGGCGGCTACCGCACCTAACTCGCGCATTTTCGCGCGGTGCGGGCGAGCCGGGTAACCCGAAACAGTCTCTCCGGCAGGTACATCACCAATCACTCCAGCCTGTGCGGCAATCCTCGCTCCATCACCTATTGTGATATGGTCGGCAATACCGGCCTGCCCTGCGATCATAACGCCATCGCCAACTTTAACAGTACCTGCGAGCCCCGCCTGAGCAACAACGATACAAGATCGCCCTATGCTCACATTATGACCGATATGTACAAGATTATCTATTTTGGAACCCGCGCCAATCGTGGTAGCGCCCAATTTAGCGCGATCAATACAACTGTTGGCTCCAATATCAACGCCATCGCCGATGATCACCGTGCCCAGGTGAGGAACAGCCGCCAGCCCGTCCTTGGTGGGCACGTAGCCAAAGCCTTCCGCGCCAATCACGCAACCTGCGTGAAGTATGCACTTCCTGCCTACAATGACCTCGTCGTAGAGTGTGACGTTAGGGTGCACCACTGTATAATCACCCACCTGGCAGCCGGCCCCTATATATGCGCCGGCGTGTACTACCACTCCGCTCCCTATTTTGCATCGCGGGCCAATATACGCTCCTGCACCCACATGCACGCCTCCCAGCAATGTTGCCGTTGCATCTACAAATGCTGCACGATGGACACCGGTGGAGGGTTGGGGCGGCGAGTGAAAGGCACGTGCCGCGGTTAAAAGTGCCGCCTGCAGGTCCTCTGTAAGCAGAAATGTCTTCTCCGTGGTTGGCCCCTCAACCAATTTTGGCGTTGTGAGCACCGCGCATGCGGACGAACTCACCGCTAACAACAGGTTTGCCGGGTTATCGGCCCAAACAAGACTATCACTTTCTGCAAATTCTGGTGTAGTAAAATTGCGAAGAGTAAGCCCATCATTTCCGACCAGGACAGCGCCCAGTGTAGTTGCGAGGCGGCCGGATTTTTGGGGGATCTGTTGTGGCATTGTTTGGCAAAATTCGGTGAGCTAATAACGAGCGGCGACGTATAGCCAACCGATTCCTAATGATAGTTTATGAGTAGCAATTTTGTAACAGGATACCCTAGATAGGGTTCGTTTGCGAACGGGACTGCGCTGGCGAACGGGTTTGCCGTCCAACGAGGTGCGTGGGGCGAAGGAACGGTGGTGGATTACGAACGCGGCGCCGGACGAACGTGATGCCGAGGCGGGCGGGGATGCATACGAACGGGTTGGCGGAGGAACGTGGTAATTTGCGAACGGGGCGGTTTGCGAGCGCGGCGCCGGACGAACGGGGTTGGTTTCCGAATGCAATTGCCCACGAACGGGGTTGAAACCCCGTTCTGATACGCAAAAGCCCACGGTGTGGGCTAAATGCAATAACCTGCCAGGCGAACGCGCCGTAATTGGCCGCTTCGCGTGTG
>DAIDKH010000007.1:0-22021 GCA_027450145.1 Chthonomonadaceae bacterium
GCTATCAGCGTGTATGGCTGGTGTCGTTGGGGCTGGGGGGTGCTTGGGTGGATTTGTAAAATTGCATGTGCTGGTGCTGCAGTTCCTAATCCGGTCTTTACACCCGCGTGCATTGGTTGCCTTATCGCCACGGGCGTCGTTGCGGTGGGCGGTATTATCGCCTGTTATGAGATACATTCACGTGCGATTGCAGCATGCCATGCTAGTGAAAACAGGTGTATAACCACAGGTTATTGGTATTGACAGCGCTTGCGCACCAAGGTACCAGCTTGGAATTAAAAGGCTATCCGCGGCTAGCATCGTCTTACATAAGGTAAGAGGCTTTCCCCGGGCCAAAGCCGCAGTTGCGCAAAAGCACACAGGTTCATCAATGAACGTTCGGCACATCATTACGTGGTCAAGATAGCATATTCAATTCGAACTCGCTCATTAGCGCCCAAAGTTGAACATGGGAAATCTGGTGACCGGAAGTGGTTTGCAGTGAACAATCCTATACGTACAATTTTGATAAGGAATTATTGGCCATGAAGGCGGATCATCGATCGACAATAATTGGTCACGTAATCTTATTGTTCACGATCATTTTGATACAGATTGGGTGTCTTGCCAAACTCCATCAGGATATTGTCGGCATGGCGGCCCCCGCCGGAGCTAGATTGTCAATCGATCAATGCATACGCGCCTATGGTAAATGCGTTAATCGCTTCCACACGACTAGCATGCGTGTATTTTGGGTGCTCCTTTGTCCGGCTGTTGCTGAACTGATGTTATTGTCGAGCGTCTACTCGAAATCAGTACGGGCTGAACAAGCTTCACGAGCGAATTGGAGTTCGCGATATACATTGTTGTTAGGTTGCACCACTCTGTGCGCGATTGGCTTGTGGCTACAAACTGTACACGGCGGTTACAGCCGCTGCTCGGTTGTAGAACAAGAGTGTACAAGTGGAGGCTTATCTGAACGAGCCACGGCTAACACCTACTCTACCCGCGCCCGGATGTAACAATACAGTTCTTCACGAGAGGAAGCAGACTATGATTGCCAGTACCTTGGTCGGTATATTGGTTTCCAAAAAGCGGTATCGGCGGCGGTGAATTGGCTTGATCTACATCCTGCCTATTGTGCCTTGCTGGTTCCGCCCTGGCATGCGCTTTCATGCCCTACTTATGCCCCGTCATTCTCTATGACTGCGCTGGTGTCTGTGGTGCTGAGATGCTTACTACAATTCACAGTTGGCTCTCTGGTTGCCTAACCGGTTGGCAAGCGTGTCTGTCTTCCCAACTCTACAACTTCATGTCTAGGAGGCGACACTGGAAGGCAGATGACGAAGACGAACTACACGATGTTAGTTGTTGGGGAATCTTGACGCGGCGCTTACCACCTGGAGCCACCACCCAAATTATTAGCACATCAACTGCAATGTATCTGGCAGGGTTTACAGTAGAGAAAGGGCGAACTCCTGTAACATGGTTTCAATTTTCAGCCTTCATGACTGCTATCAACTTGGTGTTGGTGTTTTTGTATCTTAGGTGCGAGTCTGATGGCAATACTATGAAGAGCATTGTAAAGAACCTTCGCACGTCGCGCGCTAGATTTCAAATTCTGGTGTTTCCGTATCAGTTCCTAAGTATGTATTTACTAGACCGGTGCCACCTGTGGCGGAATTTTTTACGTCGTATTTCTGAACACCTGCTTTTGTGGAAATTTCCGTTGCCTTCGTGGTCATGGCGCAACATATTTCGGGTGGTGCGGGGGAGTTGCCAACAAGGAATTCATTTGGTATGTCAGAGCACAATTTCTAGGCATGACGCGGAATCTATGGGCAGTCAACGTTTGTTTCTGTTAATTGCCACCCTGGAGCGCGTGAGAAAGCGCGGTACCCGTCATGTCCGAATGTCTTATTTATATTGACAACCACCGCGATTCACAATGAGAGGAGAGTGTTGTGAGCAACTACATGAAGATCGTCACTGATAGTATTTCTCTAGCGTTACTAAGCACTCTGTTCATGATGCAATCCATGCCAGGTTGTAAAGCTGACAGTCCATACTATCTGCGAGGTGACAGTAATACCTCCTACGCAGTGAGTGCTAACAACAGATTTATGGTTTATACGGTTACATCAGATGAAATACATAATCTTCATCAAATCAATCTGAAAACCCAGATGACGAAAACGATATTGAACACTCAGATGTACATTAATCACGTCACCATAACTGCAGATGACACTTACGTTCTATTTAGTGCAACCAAAGCAGCTTCAGCACCTTGTCACATATACAGTTATAACCTGCATACTAATAAACTGTTGCAGCTTACAGAAGGTGCGAATAGCGATTTCTACCCAACCTATTTTCCTTTTCAGAACAGGGTACTTTTCATCCGCTCGCACACGCTGCGTCCGTGGTCTATGGGTGGCAGCATATGGGAGAATTTTTACGTCTGTTCCGTGAGGTTGACCGGCACTGACCCAAGGAAGGAAGCAGACAAGTCCTTTCGAAACCTGACCTGTCCGCTGTATTTGGGCAAGACTGATAACATACTATTATGCCCCGGAACAACGACCACTTCGATTGCGTTACTGGATACTAAGACGTCAAAAATTGATAACCTACTTTCAATCGGCAATCCACAGTCACCCGTTGCGTCCCCAGATGGTACGGTAATCTACTTTATTTCCGACAAAAACCATGCATTCGACTATGAGATATGGTCGATGAAATCAAACGGCACAGATCCAAAACAGTTAACGCATATGCATTCTTACCTTCAAGATCTGCAAATGAGCCCTCATGGAAAGTACCTGTATTTCCGCTCTGATCCGGGTAGAATGCTGCAATACGACGTGTATCGGATGACCATCTCTACGGGGAAAATCTCACAAATCTGCAAGGCGACACTTTTTCACAATAACACTGTTAAGTGATGTTACTGGTAGGCTGTATGAACAAAAAGCCCCTTAATGGGAAACAATCGGCTCTAACGAGACCGCAGCGTGTTTGTCGTCAATGTGCGGTACCATCCGGATTGCAGAGACTCCCCGACGCCTAAGCGGCGACCTCTCCTCCTGGCACTCGCGTCGCTCGTTGAAGCAGGCGGTAGCAGATTTGCAGACTAATAGGAGGTTGCGACTAGGATGGCAACCTCTTACCAGGTATGTCGTCTGCGCGACATTTATGGAATCCTGCCTCTCGTAGTAATCACGGGACAGTGAACCACCGCTCTTAACGGTCCACGTAATGAAGGAAATGTTGACGGTATTGTGTAACAGTTTATGCTGAGATCTACTTAATTGGCATAAAGTCTATGTCGTATGGGCGTTGTGGCACAAGCGTTACCGCGGGCCGGTTACACTAGAATTAGCGGTAACCATGCTGTGTATCCCAGTCAAATGTGGTTCCTGTCCATCACAGTTTTAAGCTCACCGCAGCATGCTTATTCATACCCGTGGATCGTGCCAATTAGGTAGCTATGCTTTTGGTGGTTTCGTCACACGCTACCGCTAGGGAAATAGTGGCGAGCGCAGTATTCGAAGGACCATGAAGTCGTACGCCCATGGATGCCTGGTAAGAACACAGGGCAGTATAACCACCTTTAGGGGATGTTCGGCTGGTTCTGAATCCAAACAGCCGCACGTACAGAATTCGTCCGTGTGTTGCGCAGTTACGAACCACAGAGGCCAAGTTATTAAGGAGTACCACTTTGAAGTGTTTATCGACCTCCCGTATGTATCCGAAGCAATACAAGCTGGCTCTGCTGCGCACAGCACTTGCGAGTCTTTCTTGTATCGTCTTTGTTTCAACTGTTGCCAATGCGCAACCGATTACCAGATTGGAAAACCCCAGGTTAAGGGTAAAAGTAACCGCACTTGGGGCCTACGACATCCATAACCTTGCATCGGGCATGCGCCTTGCGGGTGAGTTACCATCCACGCCGACTGCCATTCATGTTGACAGTGGAACGGACTCGGTAGGTCGTTACCATCAGGTCGATATCAGCTATGGATCCACCGAGAGGGTTGCAGTCATACGCCTGTACGATGCAGGTGACTCTGTACTCTTCCTTGACAAACACTCGGCAACTGACCCTAATACGGCGCCATTTCCGACGTTTCATATTCTGCCGATGAATCTGATGCGGGCCAGTTACAGGGTCGTTCCGTTCTCCCCAATTCAGTTTAGCAAACTTAATTCCATGGGCCCGTGGCTATTCTTTAATTCTAGCGACGATGCACTCGTTGTATCGCCAGCCAACAACTTTCTCGTTGCCTCGCTTACTGCCGGTTCGAGCGGGGTGATGCACAGCGGTATTGACGGCCGAATTACCACGCTGCCTTCGCACTTTCAGCACGAAACTCTGGTCACCTTCGGCCGGGGTATAAATCACACGTTGGAGAATTGGGGGAGAAATCTGCAGCTCATTGGGCACAAGCGGCCTGTACCCAATGACGCGGACTTGGTACTGGCAAAATTTGGATATTGGACGGACAACGGCGCCCACTATTACTACCGGTATGACCGTTCGATGGGTTATGAGGGGACATTGCTTGCCGTTCGTGACCAGTTTAAGAAACTAGGCGTTCCTTTGGCCTATATGCAGCTCGATAGCTGGTGGTACCCAAAAGCCAAAGGAGATAATCCAGGTGGGGACAACGGTGAGACCATTTACCGCGCTGATCCCACCATATTTCCCGATGGGCTGCCTGCATTCCACAAACGCATGGGACTACCATTCGTCACGCATGCCCGATGGGTTTCACCTCATAGTCCATATCGCTTGAAGTATCGGATGTCCAGGAATGTTATCATTGATCCCCGTTTCTGGCGCTCTACCGCTGATTACCTACACAAGAGTGGAGTAATAGGCTACGAGCAGGATTGGCTCAATTACAATGCGCGTCCGGCGATCAGCATTGAACAGTCACACGCGTTTCTTGCCGATATGGCCAAGGGTATGGCGCGCAAAGGTATTGGCATCCAATACTGCATGGCTCTACCCGGGTACTTTATGGCCAGCACAGAATATGGCAATGTACGCACCATACGCAGCAGCGACGATCGATTCATACGTCCGCGATGGGATTCGTTTCTATACACGTCTGAATTTGCTCACTCCGTTGGATTATGGCCTTGGTGCGATGTATTTATGAGTAATGAGCTTCCCAATTTAGTCATTGCTACGCTGTCTGCAGGACCAGTGGGGACGGGAGATCATTTAGGCAACATTGATGCGGCGAATCTCAAACGGGCGATGCGGGCCGACTCGGTACTGCTAAAGCCAGACGCGCCATTGGCGCCTATCGATGCAATGTATGTGGCAGATGCATCTGCAACGACGAATGCTAGTCGTGTTGCCATGGTCGCGCAAACGGAGACCGATTTTGCGTCCGCAACAGAGCATTACGTCTTTGCGTATCCCCGGGTAAAAGGACAGGCGTCAGTAAATGTGCCATTGGGCCAACTCGGCATATCCTCGCCTGTTTTCGCGTGGAACTGGGTATCGAGAACTGGTGAACTGCTTGCTGCTAACGCAACACTACACATGCCATTTGTAGATGGATGGTCCTATTTTGTGATCGTCCCGGTAAATCGCGCGGGGATCGCACTCCTGGGTGACACCAGCAAGATTGCGCCGCTGGCCCGTAAGCGTTTCATCAGTGTGCAAAACCAACATAACGTGATTGCCGTTATACACTTCGCCAAAACGGAATCGTCCGTCCCTGTGACTGGTTATTCAAAACTCACACCAGTCGTGAAGGCCGAAAGTGGCTCGACAAGTGGGTTGACCTTCGACTCGTTAACTCACCTATTCACATTTATCGTACACCCAGATCGCAACGGATATGCCAAGGTGAATATAGGCTAACACCGCTGGTGGAAGGACTAACATTCAACCAGCCGCAGGAAGATGGCATTCATCGCGCTTCGTGATGACGGGGGGAGTTCCTGGTGGTCCGCATTTAGAAGTTATCAACGGCCTAGGGCTAGCGTTGGCTGCTCCCTATTGGCCCATTCTTCCTCGGCTAGTTTACATGGTCACCTAACTCTGTATTTGAAAGAAGAGCAATCGGCGGCACACAGTCGATCTTATCTCGATAAATGCCGCCGAATTCTTGTCGTGCTGCACCGTGAAGTGGCGGCGATCCAGCGCAATCATTGGCCTGGCAGTGTTTGTATGCAGTTTGCCCAGTTCACATACTGCGAGCATATTTAAGCTGGCAATGCACCGCTTGAATTGTCCGGCGTTGCCGGAGCTTCTGGTTATTCCAGCGGTGCCACCATGTTATCTATACGGTTGGTAGTGAAAAGGCTAGCTTGTGTCCTGCAGCAAATTGGACGGGGGTTGTGAAGTGAATGATGTCCTGTTCACCACTTTTCGTGATTGTGGCCGCCAGCTTTTTACCGTTCAGTGTCACATCCCTAACCCCAGTTGTTGTTATTATCTGGTCAAGTTCCAGTTGCCCGTATACACAAACTAGCGAAAGATTGCCGCCTGTGCGCCTAACAGTACCGTAACCTCGTGCTGTAACCCACGGAGCATGGAAATTACCTGGAACAGTAGGCAGTATTGTTAGGCTCTTCTGGTACAAATCCGGTTTGAAGCCCGTAGCTGCCAGAAGGGTGGCCCAACTGCTCATTGCGCGCGAGTAATGGTTGCCACACTCCACGTGATTCCACGGCCTGCCTGCTCTAAGATAGCGGCGGTAAACAGCCTCTACAATCCTTGCGCCGTCAGCGAAATAACCGTGATCCATTAGGAGCGACGCAAAAGCAAACTCGATACCAGACCACACACCTCCTGCTTGTAGGTTGACCAGCGCCAGGAGGTCACGCCCATTACGCTTGGGCGCAGTGGCATTGTGCAGCCCAAATTCCGGGCTGAAGTTATACTTTACAATGCTCTCAATTGCGCGGCTTAAATGAGCTTGAGGCAGCGTACGCGGTAGGCCAATAAGCGAAGAGAACCATTCACCCGAAATCTGGTCGGTCATGCAGAGCTCGTCGCGTAAGTTACCATCTGCCCATAGGCTGTAGTACTCGCCATTAAACAACATAGCGTCGAAATTTGCGGAGGCACGCTTAAGAAGCACCTGCCATTGCTCCTCCTCATCGTGCTTTGCAAGCACAGTAGCGATGTGTACTGCTGCGCGAAGACCACCGATCCATAGCGATGCAACATAGGCAGGTGTACCCCTCATTCGCCATTGATCGTAGGTTTGAAGTCCTGTATTGTGATCTGGAAGTGCATCGCCATTGGTATCCAGTGACTGTGTAAACGCCATTGCGCGCACTACATGGGGCCACATCGTAGTAAGGTAATCACGGTCACCAGTCCATAGAAAATCGCGACACACCATCATCACAAACTGTGGATTCATATCTACGCGCATAAAGCCATTGTCTACCTGATGAACGTAGCCGCTGTAGTTATGCGGTACCTGCCCCTCGTTGTTTTGATAACCAATGATCTGTTTCATCTGGCCGAGCTTCAGCTCCGGAAACAGAGCAATTACCGGAAAGCTGCCCTGATAGTCGACGTCGGTTGTAGATAGCCCGCAACAGCCCAAACCCTCCCAGATTGCGTAGCTGCCATCCTTGGTCCACCAGGTGTTGAACACAAGGGTTGACAGCTGGCTCGACCAGCTGAAGGCTAGGGGATCGCCGAGCGAGGTGTCCGCAATCGTCTGGGCAAATTTATCCGTAGCGGCAAGGTGTCGAGTGTAGTTCGAACATAGATAGCGATTTACATCCGCGGCGTCATTAAACCAGTTGCTATACATGTGGCCCATAAAGTGACCACCATCCGCAATGTGATTGGGGAAGAACCAACTAAAGGTAAAGCGGATTTCTGTGCTTTCACCCGGTTTAAGGACCACGCTAGAGGCGAGCGCTGTGGAACCCCACTGCATGTGGGCATGTCTGTCTCCGCCAATGTTTGCCGCGACTTCTTGCAGCAGTTCTCGATCTCGCTTTACACCGCCAGCGGGGTTCGCTGCCCTGGCGTCCGCAAATATACGCGCCAAAAGGGCATCAGCGCTTAATTTCTCCATCAAATCTTGTACGCCGGAATCCGACAGAGACTCCATCTCTTTGGCTGTTGGCAAACCCACTCCTGGATCTGTACTGCCCTTGGTGTTAGGAAGCTTGCCCTTTGCTGCCAGTTCCTCTATCACGCTGATGACCATCATGTTAACACGGGGTGTGTTCCACGTTGCGGTTCCGGGCCAGGCGTATTCGCGGTAGGTACCGGTAATGTATGAGTGGTGCCCGTTAGAAACAGACAGGCACATGTTGCCAATACCGGTGGGCGCATCACTCACGGCTCCCGTATTCAGCATGACACTCGTTGTGCCGCGGTCGCGAGCCAATGTATTAGTTAACTTGCGTTCAGGCAGTGCAGACGCCAGCGGGTTACTTAGAAAGCCCGCTAATGTAAGTTCAGTGGTCTCACGGCTTACGTTTTCAATTGTGTAGACTACGTGGAAACCTGGACTACCGGATTCGCGCGCGCTGCCTGGTACAAAGGGCGAGAAAACGCGTGCTGACACGCTTACAGGTAGGGTGCTGTCAACGTACTGCAAGCCCGTCATAGGGTATTGTGAGTAGTATTTAATCGACTCCACATCCTGCAGTTGTGGCAGTGAATATAGGTCGTTTTCATCTGGTCGTAGGTAGAGCCGTCTAACTTGTGGCACGCCGCTGTTGACGCTTTTAGATCGCAGTACAAATTGCAGGCTAGGATTATACGCATTAGTAGATGGGGAGCCTGGCGCCCATGATCCAGCGTTAAATATCTCCCAATCATAAAAGCAGCCATCCGCACGAATCTCAACAAAACCAGTGCCAATTCCACCTAAGGGAGCTCCAGAGCCCATGGGCATGGTGGCGGGGATCATCGCAGGCACTCCTTCGCTGCGGGATCCTTCGGATGAACCGTGTGATCTTCCTGCGACTTCCACTTGAAAGGGTGCTGCCGAGAGTTTGCCAGAGGCTAAGGCTGCACCGCTCACACCTGCTGCCTTCGAGATAAACTTGCGTCGGGACACGCTCATTGTTAGCTCCTTACCCGAATGTGATTTGGGACGATTAATCTAAAGGACATCCATTGTTTGGACGTTGCTGAACTCAATTTATCGTGCTGGAAAACGATTAGAGGCTCAGGCGGTTTGCTGCTCAGTTGCATCTTCGCCCCATGGGCAATGTGCTACCTATAGCCTGCCTGCAAAGAACCTTATTAACCTATTGCACTTTGTTGGTCAATGTTCCTCCATAAAGGCGTGACATGAGTACGACACCATGAGTCAACCTGGTTGCTGGTTGCTAATGGCCACCCACAGGAACTACAGGCTCATTGCCCAATGGCGTTAGGCTCAAACAGGCATAAATACGAAACCAGCGCCATGGGTAGTCGTCATTGTTAGGGGGCGATGTGACGTTTTGCCTGTTCACGTGTATCGAGGCTGCGTCTGTCGCGATCCGTTTAGATTTTCAGAGCCGAAACGCAGGAATCTACGCAGATTTGCCTAATCTGGATTTATAGCCGGATTAGAGCCGGTGCAGGGCGACGCTCTACAAGACGCGCCGCTTTCTTTTTGCCCATGAAACCAGTCAAGGGCACTTCCACGCAGGAGACTACACTTAACATGAACTATCCGGGTCGCACACTGGCAGCTACTGTTGTGCTGCTTTCCGCTGCCTCATCGTGTTTGGCGCAAACCAAATACACCTTGGCCTATCACGCAAAGCCGGGTCAGATCTGCAGATATAAAAGCTCGATTGCTCTTAAGGTATCTGCAGGCGCTAACACCCTCGCCATTCAGATGGGGCAAACTAGCCGTGTTACGTTCCGAACGGTCGCAGCCAACGGCGATATCACCATGCTCAATAAGACCGAAGACGGCTTTATTGAAGTGAATGGCAGCAAGCAGCCGATGCCCGAGGATGAAAAGACGACCGACACCTACACCATCCACCCCGATGGTACGCTCGTCTCGTTTAAGCCCGGCTCACCGGATAAATCGAACCTCTCTGTCCGCCTCTTCGTGGCAACTACACCTACATTCCCAACGACACCTTTATCTGTGGGATCCACCTGGACCCACGATATTGCGGCCGACTCTGCCCTTGGAACTCGGGCCGGTCACGCGGAATATAAGTTGGTGAGCGTGGGGACAACTGAAGGCGCAAAAACGGCTGATGTGCACATGCACTACACGGAAAGTGGAGGCCTGCACCCACTTACCATTGATGGTGACATTAACGTCGAGCTCTCCAGTGGGGATTCTGTCTCTGGTGTGTTGAAGCTTGATAATCTGCCCTTTGGCGGAGGAAACGCCCTGGCTACGGGTACGCTGAACGAAAATCGCACCGAAGGCAGCCCATTGGGTGATGTGAAGACCGGTGGCGTAGCGGATGCAAGCGCTACTCCGAAGCCCAAAACAATTGCGGATGAGGTGAAGGGATTTACCAAAATACCGGGCCTGTTCACGCTGTACCGCAAAAAGGCTGGTACTACTGACACCATCTACATGCAGATCTCGGATGATCAGTTGGACAAGCCCTTCCTGATGGAGGTGACGGCGCGCACGGGTGATACCCAGCATATAACTCCTGGTACGCCTATTTCGGACCTTGTATTCAAATTTGAGAAGGCACCCGATGGCAGGATAATGCTGGTTGTGCCTAACTACAATTTTAGAGCAACAGCTGGCACGCCTATTGATAGGGCGGTGAAGCGCTCATTTGCCGATGCACGTCTAGAAATTTTTACCGTGAAGGCCAAGCAGGACAAACCAGGTGAGGTACTCATTGACGTAAGTGACCTGTTCCGTGGTGACATATCGGAGGTGACGGATGCATTCAAGACGGCAGGAAGCATTCTGGGCGGAGGCGGCGCCTATTCGCTAGATCGCGATAAGACGTTCGTCACCAAAGTGGCAGCGTTTCCAAAAAATGACCTCATCGAGACTTCGTATAACTTCGCACATTTGGGCGCATCACCTGCGGGCAGCATGTTTGCAACCACAATGCTCGCAGATGACCGCAGTGTACCTATCACAGTTGACTACCTTATTTTCTCCGTAGCTCCAGATGGCTATATGCCACGAATCTACGATCCCAGGGTTGGGTACTTCACGACCTCTTTTCAGGACTTTGACAACGACAACCTTCGCAACCAGAAGGTGCAGTACATCTACCGCTGGAATATCAAGAAAAAAGATCCCAAAGCAGCGGTAAGTGAACCCGTTAAGCCGATCGTCTTCTGGATAGACAATGCCATTCCTGTTCAGTATCGTCCGGCTGTTCGAAAGGCGATCCTGGAATGGAATAGAGCCTTCCTGGCAATCGGTATCAAGGACGCTATCGTAGTCCATCAGATGCCTGCAGACGCCCATTGGGATCAGGCAGACATGAGGCACAATGTAGTGCGCTGGGTGGTATCGCCATCAAGCGGGTACGCCGTGTCACTTATGCGCATCAATCCCATAACCGGAGAAATCGTTAACGCGGACATCACTGTGGACGCAAACATTGTGCGCCTGACTAAAGTGGACGCACAAATTCAGGTCGCTCCTGCATCGTACTTTAATATGCTGGAACAGCCGGTAACGCCCGCCAGTCTGCGCGCTATGGAGAGCCCTTTTGGCTGCACGTTTGCACAAGAAGGCCAGATGAACGCGTGGGAGGGCGATCTGGCGCTCGATATGCTTGGGGGCGCTACAAACCGCAACCTACTGGTACACTACGGTGAAAACTACTTGCAGGAGGTGGTGTCTCATGAAATGGGCCACATTCTTGGCTTGCGTCACAACTTCCTGGCAAGCACGTACCACACGCTTAATCAGCTTGCCCACCTAACTCATGGTGCCGGATCGGACATTTCTGCCTCCGTTATGGACTATCCGCCCTTCAATATTGAGGCACTAAAGCACCCTGGAGTACCGCTGTGGCAACACACTGTGGGTGTTTATGATATGTGGGCTATAAAGTACGGTTACATGCCCATCAATGCATCCACCCCAACTGGTGAGCTATACCAACTACATCAGGTTGCCTCCGAGTCGAATGCTCCTGGGCATCCGTATCAGAGTGATGAAATCGCCGACCAATTCGATCCTAATGTCACCAGATTTGATCTTGGGAAGGATCCCATTCTCTATTGGACCAAGATGATGAACCTGTCGAGGTTCCTCATGCTCACCCTTTACCACCGGACTCCTAAAGACGGAAGAAGCTATTCACGGTTTACACAGGATTTCTACGGCCTCCTCGGTAACTACTCCCGAGCTGCTTCGGAGGTTGCGCGATACATTGGCGGTCTGCACGTAAACCGCAACTATCGTGGCGATGCCGGGGAAAAACCAACTCTCGTACCAGTGTCTGCGGCGCAGCAACAAAACGCATTGTCGCTTCTCAATAGGTACATATTCTCGAGCAAGGCACTCACCTTCCCCCGCGATTACTACACGCACTTCACAGTAGACCAAAACGCAGGCTTCCGTGTGATGCTGCAGCGCCAGGACTACCCTATATTCAACACGGTCAGCAACTTGCAGGCATCCGCACTAAAGTACCTATTTAGTGCCTCTACCCTCGATCGCGTTGCGAACAACGAGTATAAGGTTGGCGACACCCATGGTGCATTCACGATGGCCCAGCTCTTCCACGATGTGACGGCGAACGTGTGGGACGATGTTCTTACCGGCCAGAACGTGGGTGCGCTTCATCGCAGCCTTCAGCAGGTGTACGTGGGAGTAATGGCGGACATCGTTCTCGGTAAGGCGTCTGTTCAACCTGACGCACAGATGTTGGCATGGTACCAACTGCACAGCCTTCAGCACGTTATTGCTGCAGATATGCAAAAGCCCCATGACACATACACCAAGATCCACCTGCAGGAAATCTCTATGGAAATCAACCGAATCCTTCAGGCACACATCAGCATAGGTTCAGGGGGAAGCAGCTCCGGTTCCAGCCTGCTTCAGTTACTGCTTGGTGGCCAAAAGCCTGAGTAGCTGTACGGACGTCCTCTAAAAGGTAAAGTCGGCGACACTATCCGGTGTCGCCGACTTTTAATTTGTAGACGGCGTAGTTTAGCGGTGACCCTGTCACTGAATCCACCTCGCCAACAGTGTCCCGAAGCTCGGGCCGCGCCTATCTATTCGTTGTTGCCTTAGGGTACCGAAGAAGATAAACATTGCGCAATACCTTGCGCGCCGCAGCAACCATCTCCGGGTAGGGGCTATCTGTGCACGACAGGAATCCAATGTTGTAGTTTTCACCATCCCAAGTGCGACCAGTAAGTGGCTCGTCTACAAATTGAAACCAGTGACAGCCCACGAAATTGGGATTTTCGGCCACCGATTTTACATACTGTTCAAACATCTTTGCCCGCGCCTGTTGGTTTGGCTCCAGTACCAGGCCAGGCATCCACATTCCCCGATCGAGTGCCCCTGAATGGAATTCACCGATGATGCATGGCTTGTGTAACTGTGATAACCAACTCCATTGCTTTTGGTTGATTGACGGCGCATAGATGTTGAAGCTTACCACGTCGCAGTACTTCGCTGCTTCCTTAACCTCGTCCCGTGCGTACCATGCAAAGCGGCAGCCAAGATAGAGATGATTGGGAGCTGCGTGGTGAAATGCCGTGCTAATGACCTTAAAATACTGGTCCGCAAAGGCCCTCACAAATAATGTGCAGTCGTTTACGCCTGCAGTGGGAAGCGCCAGCGGCACCGTGAACGGCGCATCAAGTTCATTCCAACTGGTGAGGTTTGTGCCCCATGCTGAATTAAACGCAGTAATGGTGGTGTATCGGGATTGTAGTTGAGCAAGAAAGGCTCGCTTCGCAGGCGAAGCTGAAGCAGCCTCGGCCATGGCGCCAATGGCTAAACCATATTCACCGCGTGTACCCGGGCCGGCCCAGCTTAACTCGTTGTCTACGAATGCGCCTATACACCAGGGATCATTTGAATATGGCGCCATTGCGGCACTGATAGCGGCTTTGGCGTTGGCAGCAAACTGAAGATCAAATGGATCAGCCATCTCGCCCCAGTAATCGGAGCCGCTGCTAACCTTTGTAATGCTGGGTATGCCAATTGTAACAACAAAAGGCACCTTGTGAGCGCCAAAGGTAACTGGATCAGACCAGTTACCAATTGTATTGAAGCCCCATGCTCTCAAACGCTGAAGTGCCAAGTCGTACCAGGAAGTGCGGTACTTAGGGCCGTATTTACGGTAAAGGTTTGCGCGAAAGAAGTCATAGGTTTTGCCCTGTTTTACGGGACCCATAAACGATGTGCTGGTTCCATAAAATTGCGCCAACGGGGAGGAGGCATCAGGCAGATTGGAAAACCAGTTTCTACGGCCGGTAAGAAATGTGGGGTACTGATCTTGCACGCAATCTGTACCAAACGAGAGAAACAGGTGACCCTCTGGGTCTACAAGTGACCACTTCCCTTGGTAAAGAGCGGTATGAAAGAAACCTGTCCTGTTGAGCGTGGGGCCTGTCGACCAGCCACCGAACCGATCACGATCAGGTAGAGACCCATGCTTGTTAAGCCATGCTGCTTCTGTGTTCCGTTGTACAGTTAGTTGTGAGGTGGTTGTGATTTTTCCGGGCCAATCTGAGCCGGTGTATTGGCCGAATTTATCGACTACACCGTTCAATGATAATTTGGGAACGAGGTGTATGTTGCTTACAAGGAGCGTGTGATCGCTGTGTGGGTGATCCATAAAAATCTGAAACTGAACAATATGCGCGATGTTGAACACACCCGGACCTTGTGCGGATATCTCAACTGTGTGGGCCTGAACAGGGAGACCCTTTACTCCAAATCTCATGGGATCCTGGTCATAGGGCATCGTGTAGGTGATGGTTTGACGCGCCTTAATGGTGGCCGTTCCCGAGCGTGCGTGGTGATACCCGTCAGAGGATAAATCATCGTCCACCCGTATCATGAAAGTTATGTTCTTGGGCCCTGGGTTGGTTACTGTGAGCTGTAAACCGCCGCTTTGAGACCAGTCCCATGGTTGGGGTGCCTTGTATAGTAGGTGTGGCCAGTCTGCTGGTTGAAATGTGATTGACGTTAAGTCACCGTCCGTCGTTTTTACGATTGCATGATCTGTGAACATTTGAGCTGTTTTGAGGTTGAACGCGGGCGCCGCCAAAGCGCCCTGAAGAGTGGTGCAAACAATGAACGACGTTGCTGTGATGAGTGCAGTGCGGGGTTTGAACACGAAGGCACCTCCTTTGACATGATCAGCATGAATGTGAATGACACGAATGGAGTTCCATCGTGACTATACAAGCATATTATGCGCAATTTATATTGAATATATGTAAACCGATTTGTTAGTGACCAATATCGGAAGCCCGTGCATCGACAACTGACAACATACCCCGGATTGTAAATTACTCTAGTTAGCAGGATTCTGAAATTATGGATTGTGCTAAGCGCGACTTGTGGGATGCCTCTAGATTTCTGGCTGACGGCTTGTACGTATGCTCTGGCAGTATAGTGGATGATCGTTGTGCCAATAGCTAGCTACAAGTGACATAATAAAATATTTATTGCAAAACACTTTACAAATGAATATATCGATGATAAAATGGTAGCACAATTGCATAGATGGTTGACAATGGCAATAGGCTACCGTGAATAGCCTGGTGCCGTTGTAGGCCGGTAATCAGTGCCTTACGATTAACGTAACGTGTTAACGTTTGGTTCTGAGTACCGGCATTTTTTCTTTGTGGGATACTAAGGCATGAACAGATTGACGCGAGGTGCCCTGGAGGCAGAGGTTGCAAATGCTGTAGTGAAATTCCATCGCGAACAGCAGGGACGCGGCCCGCATGACGTTAGGGCACACATCACTGGCTGCATGGTCGTGGTGAGAAGCACGGGTATTTTTACTCCCACAGAGATGCATCTTGCTGGCTCTGAAGAGGGCCGTCGTTTGATACGAAGTTCACGTCAAGAGCTTCGTGCGATTGCACACTGTGAGATTGAAAGATCTGTGGCGGACATTCTAGGTTGCAATGTCTTGTTTAGCTACTATGACATTAACGTGCCGAACGCGGAGCAGATTGAAGTCTACATACTTGATGTGGATGTGGAGCAGAAGTTAAGAACGTAATAATTCCAAACGCAGCGATCCCCACTTACGCCACTTTAGCGTAAGACTTTGGGGCTGCACTAACTACCAGCTTGGGCCGGCAGCCAGTGAGAAAGGGCTGAGATCGCACAGAGTGCGGTCCATCTAGTTTTCACGGAGGTCGGGAGATTAAGCATAACCATGACGTCGCCTGGAGCGATTGCGTGGGCTTATCTCCCGGCCTTTTTGTTTGCGGGTCCAAGTTAAATGTGGAGGGACGAGAAACTATGACGGATGCACTGTATGTTGTGGCTGGCGTTCTGTTCTTTGTTTGCGCTGGCCTTTACGTACGCATTTGTGAACGTTTGTAAGGGGGCCGCTTAAATGATTGGAACTCTAATTGCTGGTATTGCAGCCGCACTGCTAACTGTGTATCTGCTCTACGCACTGCTTAAACCAGAAAGATTTTGAGGACTAGCCAATGACCACAAATTCCATAGAGCAGCTAGGGCTCTATTGTCTTATTATCGTGCTGCTTACACCCGTTTTGGGCAAATACATGGCGAGGGTGTTTAGGGGCGATAGAACACTGTTGTCGCCAATTTTGGCGCCAGTTGAAAATGCAGTTTACCGCATATGTGGGATCGACGCAGACTCGGAGATGAGTTGGCAGGTTTATGCCGTTGCTTTGCTGGTCTTCAGCATTGTTGGTATGCTGGTGACCTACGTTCTTCTTCGTCTGCAGGGTTTCCTTCCTTTGAACCCTCAACACTTTTCGGGTGCGCAGATCTCGCCAGACCTCGCTTTCAACACTTCGGCTTCATTCACCACCAACACCAACTGGCAAGCCTACGTGCCTGAGCAGACGGTTTCCTACTTCTCCAACATGGTGGCGCTTGCTATTCATAACTGGATGTCTGCTGCCAGTGGGATTGCGGTAGCTATTGCGCTGGTTCGCGGTCTTACAAGACATTCGGCTAAGGCCATTGGAAATATTTGGGTCGATATGGTGCGTGCTACGCTTTACGTGCTCCTGCCTATCTGCCTTGTATACGCGATGTTCCTCGTGCAGCAAGGAGTGCCGCAGAACTTTGCGCCCTATGTGCATGCACACACCCTGGACGGGCGTGTACAGACAATCGCGCAAGGACCTGTTGCGTCGCAGGAGGCCATCAAAATGCTGGGCACGAACGGTGGTGGATTCTTCAACGCAAACTCTGCGCATCCCTACGAAAATCCTACTCCGTTGTCAAACTTCGTGCAAATGCTCTCGATATTCTTGATTCCCGCCGCTCTCACAAGTACTTTTGGCTGCATGGCAGGCAGCCCTAGACAAGGGTGGGCACTTTTTGCAGCCATGAGTGTGATGTTTGTTACCGGCGTCATCGTGTGTACAACAGCTGAACAGCGGGGAATCCCTGCCGTGGCGGCGTGCAATGTCATGGTGCATCCAACCCCTGGGCAGCCCGGCGGTAACATGGAGGGTAAGGAGACTCGGTTTGGTATCAGTGATTCTGCTCTGTTCGCCGTAATCACGACAGATGCTTCCTGTGGTGCCGTGAATTCCATGCACGATAGCTTCACTCCTATTGGGGGGCTCGTGCCAGTAAGCAATATCCTGAGTGGGGAGGTTATATTCGGCGGCGTGGGGGCAGGTCTGTATGGAATGCTGATGTTCGCTATTATTGCGGTCTTTATTGCGGGGCTAATGGTAGGTCGAACACCGGAGTATTTGGGCAAGAAGATTGAGCGATACGAAGTAAAAATGGCTATGTTGGCCGTTTTGGTGTTGGCAGCATCCATTCTTGGATTTGCGGCGCTCGCTGTTGTCTTACCCATAAATGCACACGGATACTGGAATTCGGGCGGGAACCCGTGGACAAATGTTAATAACGCCGGCGCCCACGGTTTTAGCGAGATACTTTACGCGTTTGCATCTGCCACAGGCAACAATGGCTCGGCCTTTGCCGGCCTAAACGCCAACACACCTTTCTTTAACCTTACCCTGGGAATCGCCATGCTCATTGGCAGGTTTCTAATGATCATTCCGCTGTTGGCAATTGCTGGCAGCATGGTGAAGAAAGTCCCCGTGCCTGCCACCTCTGGTACGTTTCCGACTGACTCAGGGACGTTTGTTGTCCTGTTGTTGGGTGCAGTCGTGCTTGTTGGAGCACTCACCTTCTTCCCTGCCCTCGCCCTGGGCCCAATCGCCGAGCATCTGCAAATGATCCACGGCAAATTATTCTAGAGGGGATTTAGCAATGTCTATCACTACAACACCGCCAACAGATCACGTCAAACTCCGAACAACTCCTGAGGGGAGCCCGCGAAAAACTCGAAAGCAATCACTCCTCGACCCGGAACTAACCAAACAGGCGCTTAAGGACGCTCTTATAAAGCTTAATCCCGTTACAGTAGCCAAGAACCCTGTGATGTTCGTGGTTTGGGTTGGCAGCCTGCTTACGACCGGTTATTGGATTAGCGAGATCGTGGGTCATCACGGCAGTCCACTTTTTACTGGGCAGGTATCTCTCTGGCTTTGGTTTACTGTGCTGTTTGCCAATTTTGCCGAATCGATGGCCGAAGGCCGTGGCAAAGCACAGGCCGATACGCTTCGGAAATCGCGCACAAACACTGTTGCTCGCAAGCTGGTGAATGGCAAGGAAGAACCAACTGCCGCTGCAAGCCTGCGTAAGGATGACCGAGTAGTTTGCGAAGCAGGGGACATTATTCCCGGTGACGGCGAGATTATCGAAGGAATTGCCACGGTTGACGAGTCCGCGATAACCGGTGAGTCTGCGCCAGTTATTCGTGAGAGTGGTGGTGACCGTAGTGCTGTTACCGGGGGTACACGGGTGCTTTCCGATCGAATCATAATACGCATAACTTCCAACCCGGGGGAGACCTTTCTCGACCGCATGATTGCACTGGTTGAGGGTGCCCAACGCCAGAAGACGCCCAACGAGATTGCACTTAGCATCTTGCTAGCAGGGCTTACCATCGTATTTATGTTCGCGGTCGTTACTCTTGAGCCCTTTGCAGTGTACAGTGTTCGGGCAGCCGGGTCGGGAACGGTGCCGAGCGTCACCGTACTCACGGCTCTACTAGTGTGCCTCATACCCACCACAATTGGTGGCCTGCTATCCGCCATTGGCATAGCGGGAATGGATAGGGTTATGCAGCACAACGTACTCGCCATGTCGGGCAAGGCAGTGGAGGCAGCCGGAGATGTGAATACGCTGCTACTCGACAAGACAGGAACCATCACCCTTGGCAACAGGCAGGCAGTGGAATTCATCGCCTTAGACGGTATAAGCACCGAGGAGCTTGCAGATGCCGCGCAGCTTTCGTCGCTTGCCGATGAGACACCAGAAGGCCGGAGTATTGTAGTGCTCGCCAAGGAAAAATACGGCTTTAGGGGGCGTGAACTTGGCGAGGAGGATGCGGAATTCATACCATTCACAGCACAGACTCGAATGAGCGGCGTCAACATTGCTGGTACGAAAGTTCGTAAGGGGGCAGCGGAGGCGGTAAAGCGCTGGGTGATTGAGCAGAATGGAGCGATATCGGCTCAACTGGATGATATAACAGCGGGCATTGCCAGTGCCGGTGGAACACCACTTGTTGTTTCTGTTGATGAGCGGGCATTAGGCGTCATTCACCTGAAGGACATCGTGAAGGGTGGCATGGCAGAACGATTTGAGCAGATGCGTGCAATGGGCATAAAAACCGTGATGATTACCGGTGATAACCCACTAACAGCGCAGGCGATTGCACGAGAAGCAGGCGTGGATGATTTTCTGGCGGAGGCCAAGCCAGAGGACAAAATGGCGCTGATAAAACGCGAGCAGGAAGGTGGCCGGCTCGTAGCTATGACTGGCGATGGCACAAACGATGCACCGGCTCTGGCGCAGGCCGACGTCGGCGTTGCGATGAATACCGGCACACAGGCGGCAAAAGAAGCCGGTAACATGGTTGACCTGGACAGTAATCCTACCAAACTCATAGAGATCGTGGAGATTGGTAAGCAGCTGCTCATGACTCGTGGTGCGCTCACCACCTTTAGCATCGCAAACGACGTAGCGAAATACTTTGCAATCATCCCCGCTATGTTTGCCGCTACTTACCCGCAGCTGGCCGCACTAAATATCATGCATCTAACTAACCCCCATTCGGCCATTCTCGCAGCAGTGATATTCAATGCGCTCATAATCATAGCGCTTATCCCGCTAGCCCTCCGAGGCGTGCCCTATAAGCCAATGAGCGCCGCTGCAGTCCTACGACGTAACATGTTGATTTATGGCTTAGGTGGAGTGCTAGTTCCGTTTCCGTCAATATGGATCATTGACCGCCTACTTGTATTGGCGCATCTCGCTTAGTAGCCGAAGGAGACCATTATGTTACGAATTATCAAGCCTGCGGTTCTATTGACTGTGGTATTCACATTAGGAACAGGAATCCTCTTTCCCGCATGTATCACACTCATGGCGCAGTCGCTGTTTCCCAAGCAGGCACGAGGAAGCCTCGTGAAGTACCACGGTGTAGTTATTGGTGCAGCACACATCGGTCAGAACTTTACATCGCCATGTTATTTTCACTCGCGACCTTCGGCCGCAGGAAACGGGTATGACGCATCCGATTCTGGTGGTACCAACTTGGCTCCTACCAGTGAGAAGCTGATTCACGGCAGTCCAGCCGCGGCGGGGTCGCCCTCGTTTACGGGTATTGCACAGCTTGCAGTTGAATATCGGAAGGAGAATGATCTCGCGCCCTCCACCCCTTTGCCTGCAGACGCGGTAACCTATTCTGCAAGCGGCCTTGATCCAGATATAAGCCCTGCAAATGCTAGGTTGCAGGAGGCGAGGGTAGCAGCAGCATCTGGGCTAACAATGGACCAGGTAAAGTCTGCCGTTGCTTTACACACTAGAAATAGAACCTTCGGCCTGCTGGGTGAACCTAGAGTTAACGTTCTAGCGGTGAATTTGGAAATTGCGCGGCTTATCGCGGCCTCTCATAAGGTGAAATGAGGAGAGGCTGAGCGAAAGTTCGAGAACTCGATTAGGAGGCATAGTTGAAGAATCTGCGTACTCAACTACTAGTTAGCAACATATTGCTTGTTGTTATGCTGGTTGGCGCGATGGCAGGAGCGGTTGCGAGTTTCTTTCATTTGGGGCTTTCAATCGACAGAATACTACGCAACAACTATGCCTCGGTAGTGGCTGCTCAGCAAATGAAGGACGCACTGGCCAAATTGAATATTGCTTCGGCACTATGCGTCGCCGGTGAGTTCCATGAGGGCTCTGTTCAGTCACGAGGGGCTGTGCCGGCGTTCCTTTCTGCTAGTAATGTTGAGGCGCATGACATCACCGAACCTGGAGAACAGGCTCGCTCTGACGCACTCGTAAACGGCTTTCCTGGTTATCTCCGAAATTTCGAGACGATCACGGCGCCGCGGGCCCAACTAACAGTATCCCAACGACTCGATCTGTATAAAAACGTGATGCAGCCACAATACCGGAGCCTGGTGGCGGCGGCAAATGGTGTACTGGTGATCAATCAGAACGCGATACTACGAGCAAACAGGCAGGCAAAACAGGAGGCCGCACGGGCCTCATACATCAGTGTAGGTGTAACACTTTTCTCGCTCGCATGTGGAATTGTTCTGGTCTGGTGGACAGTAGTACATGCATTGCGGCCGTTAAAAACCCTGGCGCAATATGCGGCCGATATTGGTACCGGACATTTCAATCAGAAGGTGGTACTTCATCGAACCGATGAGATTGGGACACTAGCAGCGGCTTTCAATAACATGGCAGCAAGCTTACAGGCAGCGCGCAAGTTTGAAGAGGATCGGCTAAGAATCGCGGAGACGATGAGCGATGCGGCACTTGAGAGCCTTTATGATCCAGTCATTGTTGCC
>DAIDKH010000007.1:22031-74980 GCA_027450145.1 Chthonomonadaceae bacterium
TTTGTGCATCTGAATCCCGCAGCAGAGGGGCTCTTTGGTAGTGCTGCGGCATTGAAAGGCGCCTCTGTAAGCGACGTATTGGGTAACTCACCAATAACTACCGCAATTTCCGATGCGATTGCGTCAACATGCGGCTCCCACTCCGATGAACACGAACGGTACTTTGTAAGGGGTACCGGAGAGAAAGAGCGCATCTACCGCATAAGGGTGAACCCCATGTTTAGCAGTCGGCGCGAGGTTTTGGGCGCCGTGGCAGTACTTGAGGATATTACCCATTTGCGGCAGCTAGATAACTTGAAATCCGAGTTTATTGGTGTGGCGTCCCATGAACTTCGCACTCCGGTAACGAGCCTAATGCTGTCTGTTCAGATACTGCTTGAGGGCGCCGTTGGGCCATTGTCGCCAACTCAGCTCGAGGTCGTTCAATCACAACTGGAAGACGTCCAACGCCTCGAACGAATGACCAGGGACTTACTGGATCTAACCAGGTTGGAAGCAGGGACGACGCCTCCTCACTACGAGCTTCTATCACTAGGCCGCGTCGCTAGTGAGGCTGTTGCGCGGATAGCCGCCCGGGCGCAAGCAGAGAGTATATCAGTATCGGCTTCAACCACCGATGAGACCCTCGATTTTCAGGCCGACGGGGAGCAGATCACTAGAGTACTTGTTAATATTCTGGATAACGCGGTCCGTCATACGCCTGCCGGCGGGCGTGTAGAGCTGGTAGCCACGGGTGATGCCGATTTTGTGACCTTCACCATTACCGATACCGGTGAGGGGATACCGGACGCGTTCATCGATCGAATATTCCAGCGATTTGCTCAGGTTCCCGGAACCACATCCGGCGGATCAGGATTAGGTCTTTCCATTGCACAAACCATTGTACACACACATGGAGGAGAGATAAAAGTGAATAGCGCACCAGGAGTCGGTACGATGTTTACAATCCGACTGCCACGTTATAATAGTAAAGAGGTGTAAGATGTATCGAGTGCTTGTAGTTGACGATGAAAACAACATAAGGCGGATGGTGCGCCTCGCACTGGAGTACGTGGGACATGAAGTCACCGTAGCCGCCGATGGAGCTGAGGCCCTGGAGCTGTTTGGAAATGGCCGCAAATTCGACATTGTGCTCCTTGATCAACGAATGCCGGGTATGGAAGGTCTGGATGTTCTTCGCGAGATCAGGAGGCGACAGCAGTCGGCGTGTGTAGTAATGGTTACGGCATATGGTACGATTGATCTTGCAGTAGATGCAATGAAGGCAGGAGCAAGGGACCTGCTACGTAAACCATTTACATCCGAGCGCCTGCGAGAAACCATCAATGCTGCGGCAAGGCCGTGGGCCCCTGCCGGAGCCGCATCCACGGGCCTTATTTTTGGATCAACGACTATCAATGGGTTTCGCATAGAGTTCACTTCAGGTACCCTGCTTCATGATAGCCACGGATATTCTCAGGTATTCTCGGTGCAGCGTCCTAACGAAGAACGCGTTAACTGTTCGGTCGTGCTTTCCTCGGTGCTTGTAGAGCTGGTTAAAGTTCACGCAGATCGAGAAGCGTTCCCGGGTGGAGACAGATTCTGGCAGGCCCTGTGCGAGGAGGTTCTCGCCAACTACCTGTGGCAGAATGGAACCATTGATCCCGATACTGCGATAACAGTCTCCGATCTAAATCCCGGTATGCGCAGGTTTATAGACACTGTATTAAGTGCATAGAGAGGTGAAAATGCCCACTGTAGGTGACCAATCTGGAAGGCGTGATCCGGACGAAATTCTTGCGGAAATAAAACGGAGCGAATCTACCGGACGTGGCCGCCTAAAGGTGTTTCTAGGCTTTGCGGCTGGAGTTGGAAAGACCTTTGAGATGCTCAACGAGGCCCGCAGGAGGCGTGCCCGCGGGCAGGATGTGGTTATTGGCATAGTTGAAACGCACGGTCGCAAGGGAACAGAAGAGCAGTTAGGTGATCTAGAAGTCGTCTCACCTAAGATGGTGGAGTACCGAGGAACAATCGTTCGTGAAATGAACCTTGATGCCATCATTGAACGACGACCTGCCAGTGTCCTGGTAGACGAGCTTGCTCATACCAACGCGCCCGGGAGCGAGAACGATAAACGGTGGAAGGACGTTGAGCGGC
The DNA here is from genome assembly GCA_027450145.1 of Chthonomonadaceae bacterium. Lineage (GTDB taxonomy): Bacteria > Armatimonadota > Chthonomonadetes > Chthonomonadales > Chthonomonadaceae > JAJZFK01. Next base: position 24,168 of record DAIDKH010000007.1, read on the forward strand.
TCCTGGACCTTGGAATTAACGTACTTACCACAATGAATGTTCAGCACCTGGAGAGCCTTACGGACACCATTCATGCAGCGACAGGGATTTGGGTGCGTGAAACAGTTCCAGATAGAATTCTACATGATGCGGATGAGGTACAGCTAGTTGACATCACCCCTCGGGCGCTTATAAATCGGCTCGAGCGAGGCGACATTTATTCCCGCGATCGCATAGAAGCGGCAATGGAAAACTGGTTTCAGGAAGGAAATCTTAATGCCTTACGCGAAATCGCCCTTCGTGAAGTAGCCCAGGAGGTAGACGATGACGTTGAGGCCACGAGACCAAAACATGCGCGTGTTGCAAGTTGGACCGCCACCGACAGGGTCATGGTGTGCGTTAGCGCAGATCTCGGTTCCATGAGGTTAATCCGCCGCGGTTGGCGGGTTGCGCAACGCCTAAAGGCGGAGGTAGCTGTGGTGCATGTTGATCGACAGAAGCTCAAGCCTGAGCAACAGGTCATCCTCAACAATCATTTCGAACTAGCGGAACGTCTCAGCATACCGGTGGTGAAACTGCAGGGCGATGTCGCTGCAGAGGTCATTCGCTACACCCGTGAAAACAAGATTTCACACATAGTTTTGGGCCATTCTAATAAAACACGTCTTCAAGAGCTGTTTTTCGGTTCCATTGTAAGTAGGCTTGTGCGCGAACTTCGCTCCGTAGACATACTTCTGGTTGCACCCTCCTTCGACGACGATAATTGCTAGAACAACTGCAGCACTAATGAGAATTCTAAAATAGGAGCGTGCGGCGAGGAAATATCGCCGCACGCTCCTTGAGATTAGGCTGACCCGACGAAACTAATGGCGGGTAGGATTCCCAGGTATGCCCTTAGGTGGTACCTCCCCGGCAGCGGTCTGTCCCAGAGCGGTTTTGCCGTAACCCTGTATCTGGTTAGGTGCGGTAGCCGCAGGGGTGCCGCCTACACCAGGTGAGGGTTGATAAGGTGCGGGCTGCGAAGCTTTAAACAGCCACAAGCCCAGACCTATGGCGGCTACAACTGCAACAACCAGTATAACGCCGGGATGAAGGTCCTTTTTCATGATTACTCCTCTTACTAGCCTTGAGTGCCGCCGCAGGTTACGTCCAGTCCATCGTGGAATGGAAGTACATCGTACCAGTTACCGGACCATCGACTTGCACTTGTTGGCGCATTTGGCGGCCAGCATCTATAGCCAGGAAGCTTCGTGTAGACACCGCTCGACGACCAGTTTCCGTTTTTGATAAGGTGGATGTCATGCACATGGCCATCGGCATAGAGAAGGTTGGCCGTGTTGGTATGCCTAAACGCGATCTCGTTATCACCATCTCCGACAACACACCAGTTCCACTGTCCACCCGCGCTATTGCAGTTGTCTCGCTCGTAGAGCTGCACCGTTAGAGTTGGAAACGCCGCCGCAGAGTCTGACACTGAGAATTCGCATCCATAGCTTCCGTTGTTATCGCAAGGCTGCGAAGTACCAGAGTTGCCACAGAACCAGCACCAGCCCAGGTTACCGGGCATTGTGTAGGAGCGCTTCACCATACCAAGATATGTCTTCACCGTAGGTGAATAGATATCGCTGGGGCACGCAAGCACCTGGACGTTCTTAAGATATGGTTGTACCAGTCGATCCCAAGTCATAGGCGAGTTTACGTTATCTGGCCAGTTGCCTCCATTAGGTGGTTGGTTAACAAGCGGTGGGCAGAACATTTCGTCATAGTCCTGCTCGTACATCATCAATCCGGTACCTATCTGTTTGAGATTCGAGACGCAGACGATTGCGCGAGCTTTCTCCCTGGCTTGCGCAAACACAGGGAAAAGAATTGCGGCTAATATAGCAATGATTGCGATTACAACAAGCAGCTCGATAAGGGTAAATCCCTTACTTTTATGATCTGTGAACTCAGTCATAATTGTTTCTCCTAATACTTGAAGCAGGCTTACAGCATAAACGGGGCTGTACTACAAATCAATAGAACAATAGTTGATGGTGCAGAGGACCATCTATATTCTAACGGTTGTTTCGAATTTTGTCAACACTTGCAATTAACATTGCCTAATATTTTAATTGCAACGTCTGATATATGGATAAATTAGCTAATGGTTGCTATGTGTTATATGTATTGAAGGTTTTACCAATTTCTAAAACCGTGCATCTTAAATTTTACTTGACAAAATTCCACATAAAAGAGTAGAGTAGATTTTGTTCTGGTATTTTTAAGCTATTAAGGGGGAGCAGGCTATGACCCGGGGCCTTACCGCAAAGCAAGAGGCAATTCTTGAATATATTGTAGAGCAGGTTGAGGAACGCGGTTTTCCACCTTCTATCCGCGAGATTGGCAACAAGTTCGAGATATCGAGCCTTCGCGGAGTTACTGTCCATCTTGACGCGCTGGAACGTAAAGGTATGATTAAGCGGCTCTCAACGTCGCGCTCTATTACAGTTTTGGGTCGCACCGGTGCTTCAGCTCCGGAAAAGAAAGCGAGTTTCGTACCACTTGTAGGCTCCATCGCGGCGGGTATACCCATTACCGCGCAGCAGAACATCGAGGCACAGATTCCTGTTCCCAGGGAATTAATTGCCCCAGGCATAAACGCGTTCGCACTGCGGGTGAAGGGTGACTCCATGATTAACAAGCATATTCAGGATGGGGACCTTGTCATTGTGAAGCAGCAACCGACTGCAGAAAATGGAGATATCGTTGCTGTCTTGCTTGGCGACGAGGCTACTGTGAAGACGATTGAGTTCACCAAAACCGGATGCCGGCTGCTGCCAGCCAACGACAATTATGAACCTATCGAGATTGAACGTGAGGACAGCAGTATTATGGGGAAGGTCATTGGCTTAGTCCGAAACATGGATGGGCAGTTTCTTATGTGAATCTAGCATTGTCGGTTTCACTGTGTACATTGCCTCAAATTCGAATAGAATGACGGACGCATCATCTCTGCCGGGTGCATTGCGAGATTGGTAGTTCACAGTAAGATGTGAAGGGTTGCCCAAGTATAGCAAGGGGAACATGGTCTATTTGGAAACAGTGTGATGGGCACTAACACCGGCACGTAATAGTGCTGCTGATTTGTACAAATCCCCCACGTTCGGTTGTAAAATATTGAAGTTTAAAGCTTGAGGGAGACGCTCATGGATAGAATTTCGAAGCCGTTGCCGCGTGCGATGTCGCCAGAAGCGGTTGGTGTTCCGTCTGCCGCGCTGTCTGCATTTGCCAACCGGATGAATGAACTTACCGACGTGCACAGCTTCATGGTAGTGCGCAACGGGATGGTCGCGGCCGAAGCCTGGAAGGCGCCTTATAGCGCAAGTGAACCGCATATGCTCTACTCGCTAAGTAAGAGTTTCACTTCTACCGCTGCAGGACTGGCGATAGGACAGGGCCTTCTGTCACTAAATACCCGTGTACTGGATATGTTTCCCGATGAGGCTCCAGCCGCACCAGATGACAATCTATCCAAGATGGAACTGCAGCACCTACTATGCATGGGTACAGGTCATCACGAAGATACCACAGGGAAGTTAAGGGGTGGCGGCAGTGTTGATGGCGACGACCAATCGGTACAAAGTTGGGTCGAGGCTTTCTTGTCATTACCCGTTGAACATGAACCCGGAACCTTCTTTGTCTACAATAGCGGTGCGTCGTACATGGTATCGGCAATGGTGCAGAAGGCGGTAGGCAGAACGGTACTCGATTACCTTGATGAGAAACTCTTCTCGCCTCTGGGAATTGTTGGGGCATCATGGGACACCTGCCCGAACGGCATAAATGTTGGTGGATGGGGCCTATGGTTGAAAACGGAGGACATTGCCCGGTTTGGTCAACTGTATTTGCAGGATGGTCTCTGGAATGGTGTAAGAATACTGCCTGAAGGTTGGGTAGCCAACGCCACTAGCAAACACATTAAAAACGGCGACAATCCCGAGTCGGACTGGAATCAGGGCTACGGATTTCAGTTCTGGCGCTGTCGGCATAATGCCTACCGCGGAGATGGTGCGTTTGGTCAGTATTGCGTGGTAATGCCAGAACAAAATATGGTGGTGGCGATTACTTCGGGCCTAGGGGACATGCAGACACCGCTTAATATCATCTGGGAGACTCTTCTTCCTCAGGTTAAATCTGTTTCCCTACCGGAAGATACTGCAGCCGCAGCGGCGTTGACGCACCGTCTTAACCGAATGGCTGTAGCCACAGGTACTTCAGCCGAGGTGTCTAGCGAACAGCGTGATAAAATGGCTGGTACATGGCGATTTGCACCCAACGACGAGAATTTGGAAACCGTACGGGTTGAGATGGCGGGAGATCAGATTAACCTGGACTTTTACATTTCCGGGTCGTTAGTCCGCGTAAGCGCTGGCACGAATGGTCGATGGGCTCATGGCGAGTCCGCATTTCTAGAGACCGGTGATTCGCACGTCGGCGCGACTGCCACATGGTTGTCAGCAAACCAGTTGGAAGTAAAAATCTGCTTCACTCGCACGCCATTTGTTCGTACATTGCTGGTTAGCATGAATGACACAGGACTGTCTGTGGAAGTTGCACGAAATGTCTCATTTGAAGGGTCGAGTTCTAAGACATATGAGGCCGTGAAAGTATCTCCGTAGTGCTGTAGAAAATAGAACACCCTCCCGGTATCTGTAAGGTACCGAGAGGGTGCCTGCATGCAAAGGTCAGATTAGTTGCTCACAGGCTTCCATCCCAGCCATTTGGCGATAGCCGCCTCGGTGACGTGAGCCATGATACGGTGGGTTTTGAGGCTGGGGTGCCAGCCGGATCCCAATCCATCAGCAGGATCTTCTGTAGCATAGTTCATGAAATGAACACGAGTGTCTCCTGCAGCATGTTCGTCGGATACTATTTTATGCAGGTAGGTCCGAATTAGTGATGACCGAGTGCCACCTTCCATGGGGCTGGATGCTACAAATATGACAGCCTTGGGAAAGTGCTTTCGCAGCCGTGTAATAAAAGCTTCGTAGCCGCCCGTCCAGTCTTTCACGCTTGGCGTGCTGCCATTAAAATCGTTGGTGCTTAGATTAATGATGATCGCCTGTGGTACCCATTTACTGTAGTTCCATAGTGAGGAAGTATCAGTTGGCAGGGAGTAGGCATAAATCGACGGTGTTGTATTATCTGGCCACATTTTTCTGCCAGACCAGGCGATGTCTGAAAACTCCGCTCCAAAATATCGTGCTGCAATTGCACCGTAGGTCTCATAGGCGTTTTCAGTTTGCGCTCTAAACTTGCTATTCTGGTTTTTGGCTTCATCGCCGTAGCCGCAGCTAATGGAGTCTCCGACCACTTCGATTCGCCGGCCTGAGGTTCGTGGAAGTGATAACAGCTTACCATGCGACGAGAGCTGTATACCTTCGACTTGAGCTATTCCGAAAAACGCCTCCGTGCGCTTAAATAGTGCGACTGTGTGAATGCCGGGATCTGTGAAGGCGCAGACTTGGTACGTATGTTGGCCGTTGGCGTCCTGCACGATGGAACTCGGTTTGCCATCTATCACGACTTCGAACATGTTGGACGTACCGGAGTCGTTGATCGCCACGTTGGCGGCTGTACCCTTAAAGCGAAACTCGAAGCCGGCATCCGACCACTGGCATCGCGGCCCTTGAGACTGACTAGTGTTCCACCTGCCAAGGTACCTTATTTCCCGATTATATGGAGCGACCTTCACTGGTAGCTGCATTGCACCATTCTTCACCGTTGGCAGTTGAGGAACGACCTGGTCCTCTGCACGTGCGCCAGTAGAAGCCGCAGCGATACCCAGGCAAAAGATGATGCCTATAGAAAGTCGCGTCAATGGTTTACCAGTCATATGGTTGACTTGCCCCCTGTGTGCCTAAATTCAGCGTTTGCGTGAAACGAGTGCTGCAACGCGGTCTCGCGATCGTGTGATGAAGATGGAGAGGTCATCCATCAGTGAGTAGATTACTGGCGTTGCTACCAAAGTGAGCAGCAGGCTCATGCTTTGGCCACCAATAACAGTGTAACCGATATCCTTGTTGGTTGCCGCGCCGGTGCCGTTGGAAAGCACCAGCGGAACCAGTCCGGCAACGAATGCAAGTGTGGTCATTAGGATTGGTCGTAGCCTGTCTCTGTTCGCCTGAACGATGGCATCATAGCGGTTCATGCCCTGAGCTCGCAGCTGATTGGTATGGTCGACCTGTAGAATACCATTCTTCTTCACGACTCCGAAGAGGACGAGCGTACCCAGAATACTGAAGATATTGAGTGACCTGTGGAAGATCAATATCGACAATATGGCAAATGGCGCCGTTAGCGGTAAGGCGCTCATGATCGTTAGCGGGTGCAGCCAGGATTCGAACTGAGCCGCTAGGACCAGGTACATAAATATGAGCGCCAGTACCATAGCAGAAAGGAAGGCAACGAAAGCCTTTACCAGTTCCTTACTGGTGCCGAAGGGCATTACATGATACTCAGGTGGCATGTGAAGGTTATTCAGTATCTGCGTGAGCTTAGCGGAGACCGCCTGCTGAGAGGCGCCGGGCAACAGATTACACTCGATGAGGACGTTGCGCTGCCTGTTCAATCGGCTAATCTGAGATGGACCTGTGTTCGGCACGAGGGTAACAACCTGGTCGAGCGGCACGCTTCCTTGGGTAGACGACGGGACGGTTAGTTGGCTAATAGCCTGCGCATTACTTCTAAAGGGTAGGAGAGACCGTAGGTGAACCTCGTACTGCTCACCGCCTTGGAAGAAATCCGAGATGTGTGCGCCACCCACCATGATGTGCATGGTATTGGCGATATCCTGAACAGAGACGCCAAGGTCTGCTGCTTTTTGGCGATCAATGTGAACATCAAGCTCTGGCTGGCCCACCACAAGGGAGGTATCGGCATCGACCACGCCGGGAACTTTTTTGAGCTCCGTCAGTGCTTTTTGAGAGTACTCTGCCAGTTTGGTAAGGCTTGGGCCGTTGAGGGATTCAGTAATTACAAACGACGGTGCACCGGTGGAAATCGCGGCAATTGGCCCTACGTTTGTACGCAGATTGCCAAATTGAGGCATTACTTTGGTGCGGACCATCTGCATCACGTCGTCCTGGGTATAGCCGTCGGTTCGCTTTGTTGCATCCACCATCTGCACAAAGATAGTTGCGAGGTTTTCTGTCTGCTGCGCATTGTCGCCGATCGTGTCCACGGTGTACTTGACGTCTGGCAGCTTGCGAATGTCTGCTGCAATGCGATCACCCAGTGCGCGAGTACTTACCAGGCTCGTGCCCTCTGGTGCGCGAACGATCACCTGGAACTGAGATTGGTCATCATCGGGGAGGAAGTTTTTCGGTACCTTTTGAAGAACAGATGGTGTAACGAACAGAACGGCGAAACAGACCGCTACTATTACCCAGCGGTGATTTAGTGACCATTTGATGAGTGCAGTATATGCAACGTCGATAAAATGATAGAGACCGCGCTCTTTCGATTCGTTATGATGTTGGTGTGGTTCCTGGGTGACACTATCAATCGGAAGACCTACTGGTAATCCTTCTGTGGCTGGATCTGGTTCCGGACCCACGGACGATTTGATCCAACGGGATGAAAGCATAGGTGTGAGCGTAAACGAGACCAGTAGCGAAACCATAATGGCAAACGCCATGGTGAGCCCAAAGGAGTTAAGAAACCGTCCGACAATTCCTGTCATGAATGCAACGGGTAGGAATATGGCGACTAGCGAGAGGGTGGTCGCCATAACCGCGAGTCCAATCTCGCGAGTGGCCTCTATAGCGGCATCAAATGGCCGCATACCTTTCTCTTCAATGAATCGGTAGATGTTCTCTAGCACGACTATTGCGTCGTCAATAACGATACCAACAGAGAGCGTGAGGCCTAAGAGAGTAAGGCCATTGAGCGTAAAGCCCATGGCGTAAATGAGGGTGAACGTACTGATGATGGAGGCAGGAATGGCAAGGCCCGAAATAATCGTGGTTCGCCAGTTCCATAGGAATAGCAATACGACAAGTGCGGCACAAATGGAACCCACAACGAGGTGCTCTTTAACCGCGTTAGTGGATGCTCTGATGTAGGTAGATTGGTCATTTACTACCCGAATTTGATAACCCGGAGGCAGTGCCTGACGAATGTCGGCGAGCTTTGACCGCAAGGCATCTACAGTGGCGACGGTATTGAGGCCAGATTGCTTGCGAATAGAGAGAAGAACGGTGGGAGAACCACTGACGTCTGCGCTCGTTTTCTCCTCTTCCATACCGTCATGAACCACGCCCACGTCAGAAATGTGAATGAATGCGCCGTTCTTGTGGGCAATGACAATGTCACCAAACTGTGCGACATGAGAAACCCGACCATAAATCTGGAGGGTGAGCTTCGTAGTGCCTTCATCGACTTGGCCGCCGGGCGCCTGAAGATTTTCACGCTGCAGCGCATTGCTAACGTCGATTGCTGTGAGGTTATACTGGCGCAGCTTATTGGGATCGAGATAGATGTTAATTTGCCGCTTGCGGGCTCCAAGTAGGGTCACCTGCCCAACACCAGTAATCGACTCAATCTGCCTGCGAAGTACCTGATCCGCATAGGTAGATATTGCGCGAATGCCGCCAGGACCGCTTAATGCGATCTGCATGATTGGCGCCGCATCGGGGTCTACCTTATCTATCACTGGGGGTTTTACATCGGTAGGCAGCGTTGGGAGAATCTCGTTGACCTTGGACCGCACTTCGTCCACTGCTACATTAATGTCTTTGCTTAGGTGGAAGGTGATAATGACCTGCCCTAGTCCCTCGTAGGAGTAGGATGCCAGGGTATCGATACCACTCACCGTGTTGACTGATTCTTCTATGGGGTCAACTACATTGTTTTCAATCTCTTCGGGTGATGCACCGTCTTCATTCACGGTTACGGTGACAATCGGGAAGTCGACCTTCGGAAACTGGTCTACACCGAGGCGGGTATAACTAAAGAAGCCCACCACGACGAGGCTGAGCACGATAACCGTCGCGAAGACGGGGCGCCTGACACATATTTCTGACAGCCACTGCATAGAATTGTCTCCTCATACCCGCGAAACTCAAAGTGCTTCGTATATGCTAACTTTCAGGTGTCACACTATTAGTGTAACCTAACCAGTTTTAAAATATACGAATAGGATTCAAAATGTACTGCTAGAACGGTCAGCCGGTTAACACAATATACCCTGCAAGTTTGAAAGCGCAACAGTAACGGTGACAGTACACGAGTTATCTTAGAGCAGTTCTAATTTACTGTTTTGGGGCGAATAGTGCATGGTAAAATGCCTCTTGCTGTGCCAATAGCTGTGCATACCGCTCGGTCTTAACGGCATCTGGTGAATACGTAACACCCGTGGCGACGGGAACATCCGTTACAGATTGGATCATTCCTATTGCCTCCATAGCGAGAAGTGCAGCGCCGCGACTGCTCGCCTCGGGTTCACGGGCAAGGGTGATTGGCAGGTTCATACAGTCTGCAAACATCTGTGCCCATGTGGGTGAATGCGCCAGGGCACCACCGGAGGCAATGACGCTTGTGGCCTGCTTGAATATGGGATGGAGTGTAGCGGCTGCAAGGCTGAACCGGAGCGCAACGGCTTCTAGTGCGGCGTGTACGATGGAAATTCCATCTGTGTCCAGATTCATACCGAGGATGGCGCCTCGTGCCTCCGTATTCCAGCCCATACTGCGCTCCCCTGCAAGAAATGGAAGGAAACAGAGGCCGTGATCACCGGGCCCGCGTTTAGCAATTTCGCGCTCCAGCGTCTGCTCATCAGGAAGGCGCAGAATGCGGCACATCCACTGGTAAACACTTCCCCCATCACTAAACGCAGCACCAGTGATGCGGCGATTTTGGTCTACATGGTAGTTCCAGAGGCCCTGGGTATTCGAGTTCAAAAGGGCGCCCGAAGAAGCCGGCCAAACAACGCGCAACGCACCTGAGGTACCAAGGTTCAGCGCAATATGCTCGGCAGTGCTGCACCCGCTTCCCATATTCCCACACGCTCCGTCACCTACCGGGCCGCAAAACTGAGCAGATTTAAGCGAGGGCCAACGTTCGGCATAATTACTGGCTAGCCCCGTTCCTACCTGTAGCTTCGGGCCAATCTGAGGCAGTAATTCAAGGTCAAGGTTAAGTTCTGTTACTAGGTCAAGATCCCAGGTACAGTTATCCTGGTTGAAAAGGCCAGTGCCGGAAGCCATTGAAACAGATGTGCTGATGTCCGTGCGGCCGAGCCAGCGGGATAACAGGAACTCACCAGGTGAGACCCATCGTTTTACGCTGCGAAACGTTTCTGCCCGGGTACGACGCAGCCATTGCAGTCGCGCAGGATAGTAAGAGGGATGAATGACGCATCCTGTGCGCCTGTAAATGTCGTCGCTATCGACTTGAAGCTTCAGGGTTTGAGCATCGTGAGCGGGTCGCGTATCCGCCCAGCTAAAAATCGGTGTAATGGGGTCGTGGTTCTCGTCGAGACCAAGCATCGAGTGCCAATAGGTTGACATCCCTACTGCCTCTACAACAAAACCGCCGGCGGGCAGCGAGTTGAGAGAGCGGTCAATACACTCCTCAATGGATTGCAATAGTAGATCGCTATCCATCTCAACTCCGCCATCGGCGGTAGTGGTCATTCTGTATTCATGTTGTACAAGCGAGTTCGGAACCGCTGAACCATCTGCCGCCCATAAGATAGCTCGGGCAGATGACGTCCCAATATCCAGCGAAAGTACGAGCCGTTGCATGTGTGCCTATTACACAGCAGCAGCTTCGCCGCGGCGCAGCTTGCCCTGTTCTTTCCGCTCGCGAAGATAAGAGAAGAACTCGCCGCCTTCTCTTAAACGACGAACCATCATCTGACGATCGCCTAGCATCTCAGCAACGATCGAACCAATTTTACCGGGGCGGAAGTAGAATTGACGGTACATCCGTTCAACTGCGTCCTCAATCTGTGCCGGTGACATATTCTCATATTGCAACGTGGAAACCTGAATTCCACTGCCTGATATCAAAGCCTCACGAGAGAACCAGTTGTTTGCCATTGCCTGGTCATATAACTCAGTACCCGGGTACGGTGCGGCAATAGAAACCTGAATTGTGTGAGGATCTAGCTCCTTTGCGAATCGGATCGTTTCTTCTACTGTCTCGGGCGTCTCGATAGGAAGGCCAATAATAAAGGTGCCATGAACCTTGATGCCGAGCTTCTTGCAGTTTTGCATGAACTCCCGAGCCATCTCCAGCTTGATCCCCTTCTTGATGCGGTTAAGGATTTGCTGATTGCCACTTTCAAAACCTACAAGAAGCAACCGCAGGCCGTTATCACGCAGCTCCTTCAGGGTGTCGTACTTCACATGAGCGCGGGCGTTGCAGCTCCAGGTAAGATTCAGGCGCTTCATGTGTTTGCTAATCTCTATGGCGCGCTGTTCGTTAATTGTGAAAGTATCATCGTCGAACATATACTCTCGTACCTTGCTGCCCCATATCGATTTGGCAATTTCCATTTCCCTGCCAACGGCATCCGGCGTTTTCGTTCGGTAGGCATGCCCGCCAATGGTCTGAGGCCAGAGGCAGAACGTGCACTTTGCAGGGCAGCCTCGACCAGTATAGAAGCTGACGTAAGGGTGCAGCAGATAACCAATGAAGTACTTGGTGATGTCTAAGTTCGCCTCATAGGTGGGAAAAACGGATGGCATTTCGTCCCAGTTTTCTATGAGCGCTCGGTCGGGAGTACGCTGAAGCTCCCCATTGGAATCTCGCCAGGACAAACCTGCTATCTCGTTCCACGGTTTGTCTTCGGCCAGTTCTCGGCAGGTGTAATCAAATTCGTGTCGGCAGACAAAATCGATCGCAGGGTTGTCGGCAAGTGTCTGCTCTGGAAGCACAGCAACGTGGGCGCCAATGAAGCCCACTTTGACAGACGGATTTTGCTCCTTCAACCGCCTTGCGCACTCGACGTCGTTCGCAAGCGACGGAGTACTCGTGTGCATTATAACCAGCTCGTACTCGGTAGCCTGCTTTAAAACATCCTCAACCGATAAGTTGTGAGGTGGTGCATCAATCAACTTGCTTCCTGGCACCATGGCCGCCGGCTGAGCAAGCCAGGTTGGATACCAGAATGATGTAATTTCGCGTTTTGCCTGATAACGTGAACCGGCTCCACCGTCAAAACCATCGAACGAAGGCGGGCTGAGAAACAGGGTTTTCTTCACCGAGGACAATCTCCTGGCCACAAAGCTGGCGTGATTACAAACCGCATGCGGACTAATAACAATTTTGACTTCTCATAGAATTATACCCTAAGGATTACCACTTTGGTTGCAGTAAGCTACCTGCTCACGCACGTGGGGTGGGTCTACCCGTCCGCTGTGGCGGCAGCACTGGCCAATAATGTATAAGTTCGGTTAAAAAGGCATTTTTATTTGAATTATATTCACGGGCGATGCATCCTCGAGAATCCATCGTATAATGGTAGTTATGAAACAAATTGATGCTGGCAATCCGCTAGGTGGCAACAGGCCGGCCGCCTACAGAGCAGGAGGATCCTCTCCGATCATTCCACTCAGAATCTGGTCCTTGGTAGCTCCGCCTATTTTAACCCTGCTGTTTGTAGCTCTTTGGCAAGTTCTTTTCAATACGAACGTATTATCGCACACCATGTTTCCGTCGCCGCTGCAGGTCGTTCACGGATTTAAGCAAGAGCTCGCAACCCACAGACTTCCTGAGGACATTGTTGCGTCGCTTTGGCGCGTCGCCGTAGGGTTCGCTTTGTCAATCGTGCTAGGGCTTCCTGCTGGCATCGCGCTGGGTAGTAGCGCCTATGTTCGCGGTGCTTTTCTTCCGGGCTTCAATTTCCTGCGCAATTTGTCACCGCTTGCGTGGATAGGCTTCGCGATAGTTTGGTTTGGGGTTGGTGACGCACCCGCAATATTTCTGATTTTTATGTCTATCTTTTTTCCCATAGCGCTATCCGTGAGTGCCGATGTGGCCGCAATTCCTGTGGTTTATCAACGGGTTGCAGACGAATACGGATTGTCAAAATTTGAGCGGCTTTACAAGGTGACGCTCCCCGCAATTATGCCCAGGTTTGTTACTACCCTTCGCGTGGCAATGGGAGTCGCCTGGTTGGTTGTGGTTGCCGCAGAAATGGTGGCAGGCCATAACGGACTTGGCTTTGCGATTTACGATGACCGCAATGCGCTTCGCCAGGATCTTCTGGTGGTACACATGATAGTCATTGGAGTCATTGGTGTGCTGCTGGATCGCTACCTTGCGTCGTTCGCGAAGAATCCTACTCTGCAGTGGGGTTTTCAGAGGCAAAATCTATGACAGTTAGCAATACTGCCGAATTCCTGGCAGATCCTGTATTGAGCCTGCTTGACGTTTGCCAGAGTTATGGCAGCACAAAGGTGATTGAAAACCTCACATTCTCCATACGCAAGCATGAATTCCTCGCCATAGTAGGTCCATCTGGTTGCGGAAAGAGTACTCTGCTTCGCCTAATGGCAGGACACGAACTCCCGCTTAGCGGCAGAGTGTACAGAACTGGAAAGGTACTGACGATAACGCAGCATGGAGGCTTGCTGCCTTGGCTAACAGCCGGTGAGAATGTAGAACTTGCACTACGGAAGATACCTAGCCGGCGCGAAAGGGATGCGGCAAAAGCTCAGATGCTCGAGCTGGTGGGTATGGCAGGCTCCGCAAATACGTACCCTCACGAGCTCTCAGGAGGAATGCGCCAGCGTATTGAGCTAGCTCGGGCTTTAGCTGGAAGCAGCGAAGTTCTTCTCATGGATGAGCCTTTTTCTGCGTTAGACTACCTAACCAGGCTGCAGATGCGGAACGAGCTTGTACGCATACTCTCGGAGCAACCTCGCACGATCGTTTTCGTCACTCATGACGTTGAGGAAGCCGCCCAACTGGCAGATCGCGTTATTGTTCTTAGCGCCCGGCCCGCAACTCTCAAATTGGAGTTGATACCCGGCGATGATGTTAGGCCCCGTCCATTAACAGGTGAGAACGTTACAGGCTCGGTGAAAAAGCTATTGCGGGCTCTTGGAATGGAGGACAGATCATGAGGATTAGCTCGTCGTTCAAAATAGGCGCACAGCTTGCGGTGTCATTTATAGCACTTGCAGCTTTACGATATCATCCCTGGACGAGCCGGAACAATTCTGCAGATGATGCCGCTGGAAAAATCCATGTTCTAAAAGTGGGTTTTCTGCCTGTCACCTGTCACCTTACCTGTCCTGTCACGGCATTTGCGACCAAACACAGTAAGAATATGCGGTTCGACAGTGAACTTTACCACGATTGGCCGACTATTACCGAAGCCTTTGAAGCGGGAAGGCTGCAGGCCACATTCATGCTGGCGCCGATGGCAATGCAGATGGTGGCCAAGGGTGTTGGATGCAAGATCGTCTACCTCGGTCATCGCGATGGCTCAACTATGGTTGTTGGTATTCATAGCAGGGCCAAAAGCTTACTGGATTTGGCAGGACAGACCATCGCCGTCCCCAGCTTCGACAGCAACCAGTATCTTGTGCTGCTACACGCGATGCGCCACCTGGGCATGCCAGAGAATTCTATTCACTTTGTTCAACTTGCTCCGCCGGACATGCCGACCGCACTGGCAGCTCACTCTATCGCTGGATATTTTGTTGGCGAGCCCTTCGCTGGGAAAGCCGAGATGTTGGGAATTGGAAAGGTATTATACTACTCTGATCAATTGTGGCCCCATTTCATATCCTGCGTGATGGTGGCAAGTGATAAGTTAATACAGAACCACCCCGCCGAGGTACGAGCACTTGTAAAGGGTATTGCAGATAGTGGGGCATGGGCAGAAACCCATAGGGTTCAGGCAGCTGAAGTTGCAGCACCCTATTTTCGGCAGGATCCCAAGTTGCTAAAATATGTGCTTACAAGTCCTGTTTGGCGAGTGAAGTATTCGGATTTAACTCCGTCGAATCAGGATATGATCTCGATTGAGGATGACGCAGTAAAGGCTGGTCTGCTTAAGAAAGTGATGCCTGTTTCCTCATTCCTCGACACGAGTTTCATTCCCAAACACATTGTGCCCGATCACATTGTCGTTCCAAAGTCAGACCTCCTTCCTGCTAGATAAGCTGTCAGCCGTCAGGCGTAGGAGTATGAGCGGGTATACTGCGTAATGCAAATAGCGAACTGTTTGCATTACGCAGTATCATTTCAGCTGGAGCGCACAGCGATGGGTGTGGAAGTTCGAAAGGCCGTTCGCGAGGATATGTCGGCTGTATTGGATATCTACAATCATGCCGTTCTAAACACCATGGCAACGGCGGACATAGAGCCACAATCCCTCGAAACACGTATCGCCTGGTTCGACGAGAGAACTGCCGCAGGATTTCCAGTCCTCGTTGCAGTTCAAAGCGGCAATATTGTTGGCTGGTCATCGTTTGGCAAGTTTCACAGTCGGCCTGGTTATCGATTTACGGTGGAAAACTCCGTCTACGTGGCGCCTAACAGTCGACGTATAGGAGTGGGAACGGCATTACTGCAGCCTCTCATCCCGTTGGCGGAGGAGATGCAAATGCACTCTATCGTGGCTCTCGTTGATGCCAGCAATGCGGCTAGTATCTCACTTCATAGCCGATGTGGGTTTCATGAGGCAGGCAGGCTTCAACAGGCGGTGTTCAAGTTTAACCGATGGAATGATGTACTCCTGCTTCAACGTATGCTCTAAATCTTCTGAACATCTGTTATATTAGGGAAATCTGAATGTCTGATTATGAACCAGTCGTTGGTATGGAGTGCCATGCGGAGCTGCTTACGGAAAGTAAGATGTTCTGCAACTGTCGCAATGAGTTTGGAGGCGATCCTAACACACGCTGCTGTCCTGTTTGTTTGGCGCTTCCGGGCAGTTTGCCTGTAGCAAATCGCAAGGCGGTGGAATTTGTCATCTTAACCTCAATTGCTCTCAACTGCTCCATCACTCGCCACGCTCGGTTCGATCGAAAGAATTACTTCTATCCCGACCTTCCTAAGGGCTACCAGATAAGCCAGTACGACCATCCCATTGGCACTGGTGGTTGGATTGATATTGAAGTGAACGGTGAAACGAAGCGAATTCATATTCGCAGGGTGCATCTTGAGGAGGACACGGGCAAGCTCTTTCACACCGTGGGTAACAACAGCTTTGTGGATCTAAACCGCGCAGGCGTTCCTCTTATGGAGATTGTGACGGAGTTCCCTCCTGATATTCACTCCGCCGATGAGGCCCGCGCATACCTAATGAAGCTGCGAGCGATCCTTACATATCTTGGGGTTTGCGATGGTAAGATGGAACAAGGCTCTCTTCGCTGTGAACCCAACGTATCGGTTCGTAAGGTGGGCAGCAACGCCTTTGGCACCAAAACCGAGATCAAAAACTTGAACTCTTTTCGAGCGGTTCAGCGCGGCATAGAATATGAGGTGGATCGACAGGTCTCCTTGCTAGAAAATGGTGAACGGGTTGCGCAGGAAACACGTGGGTGGAATGAAGCCCGGGGCGTTACCTATCCCCAGCGTAGCAAGGAAGTCGAGCAGGAATACCGCTACTTTCCTGATCCTGACCTAGTTGCATTGCAGATCACCGATGAATGGATTGAACAGATTCGCGCCTCGATGCCAGAGCTTCCCGATGCCAAGTTGAACAGATTTCAGAGCGAATACGGTCTAACCCACACGGACGCTTTGCAGCTTACGGAAACACGCGCCATTGGCGATTATTTTGAGCTTACAGCGAAGTCATGCAATGATGCGAGGTCTGCTGCCAATTGGATCATGGGTGACCTTAGTCGTCTGCTAAACGCGGATAACTGCGAGATTAGTGCATGTAGCATTACCCCTGAAAAGTTGGGTGCGATGATCACCATGATCAATAGTGGAACCATTAGTGGGAAACTGGCCAAATCGCTTATTGAGCGCATGTATGTCACCGGTGATGATCCCGCATCGATAGCAGAGCGAGAGGGATTGCTGGTGATGCGCGATACCGGAGCGCTTCAAGCGGCGGTATTGAAGGTGCTAGACGATAACGCAAATATAGTAACCGATATTAAAGAGAAGGGCCAAGTTGGTAAGAAGGGTTTTCTAGTTGGGCAGGTTATGAAGGCTACGGGTGGCAAGGCAGATCCTAAAGAGGTCAACCGGCTAATTGACGAGCGACTGACATAATGTTCACTTGGTGCGGTCGTGCCTGGTTGCTTTGTATGGTACCTGTGATTGTTATGACTGCAGTACCAGCGCTAGGTCAACTCGTTTCCCTAAGCACGACGTTCCGTCAGGCCGATGGGTCAGTCCCGACAACCGGACGCCATCGAATGCAAGTTCAACGACTGCTCGCAGATCTTTCTAGCCCAGTGCGCTCAAAACGTGAGGGTGCCGAGCGCGAGTTAGCGAATGTGATGACAAGGGGTGACGAGCCCACGCTGCAGAATGGCTTGCATCGATATTCGTGGCGCAGTGCCGCTCAGATTATTCGGTTGCTTGCGGTGATGGGAGACCAACGTGCCATTGCCTCAATTCTCCCGTTTGTGCACAGCCCACATTGGCAACTGCGTGCTGCAGCCGCACGAGCCCTCGGACTTTTGGGCGCCGCGACGGCAGAGCCGTCGCTTGCAGTCGCTCTTCATCACGATCGTAACAAACGCGTGAGGCTGGAGGCAGCATTCGCACTTGGAAATCTTCATACTGGACCAGCTTACAAGGAGCTGGCTTCGGCGCTAACAGACCCCTCGGCTGCCGTCGCGATGACCGCTGCCGTCGCGCTGGCTCAGGCTACAGAACCCCATGCCGCCGCCGCCCTGTCTCGGCTCGTACGTGCCGATGCAGGCGGCACTCATAGAGAAGCCGCCTACTATGCAGCATACGCCCTGGGTGAGCAGGGAGATCAGTCGTCGGAACCTGTGTTATTGCAGGCGCTGCACGACCTCAACTCGAATATGCGCGCCGCTGCAGCTGGGGCTTTGGGCCATCTACATGATCGGTCTGCGGTAGAATTCTTGGTGATCGCGCTTCGGGATTCCAGCCGAATAGTTAGGTTCACTGCGGCGCAAGCCTTGGGTGTTATTGGCGATAGGCGAGCACTGCCAGCCCTGTTGAAAAGCCTTAAAGATGCCAATGAAGATGTAAGGGAACAGAGTGCCCGGGCGTTGGGTAGACTACGTGACCCCAAAGCTATCCCGGCCCTAATTTATGCAGCGTATCACGACACCGATGACGCGATACCTCGAGCCGCAGCTTTCGCACTTGGAAGTATAGGTGACCCTGTTGCGCGTACTGCACTGTTAAGGCTTGAGAAAAGCAAGGATCCCTCGGTTTCAAGCGCCGCACGGTACGCATTGACGATATTACGGTGACACCGCCTGTTCGTGCGCTGCCTTTCATGGAGGAGAACTAGATGCACCAGCTAATGCGCTATGTCGCAGCTATCGGTATGATGGGTTGTACAACAATTGCCCTGGCAGCACCTCATAGTGCGGCGCCAGCGAAGAGATCGTTCTCTAATCACGGGGCCGCCTACACCTCACATGTGGGCAATCCGGCAAATGTAACGGAGGCTCAGGCTGCCAACGCGATACTTGCCAACACCCTAAATGAACTGTTTACGGGTTGTGATAAACATTTTGATCACGGCGAATACAACCATGTTATCAACATGAGCCGCGTAATCGTACAGGGCGACCCGCATAACGTGGACGCGTATAGTAATGCAGCGTGGTTGTTGTGGTCAACTGACCGCACTGCAAGCGGTGTAACATTCTTGAAACAAGGGCTTAATGCGAACAGGTCCAATTTCTACATGTATGATGAATTGGGACAGTTCTACTGGCTTCATTTGCACAAACCCGCGCTTGCACTACCTTATTACGAGAAGGCAGTTACATTCCCGTGCCCCATGTTAACGTGGCATGGTCTAGCTCACTGCTACGAACTTACGGGACACCTCAGGAAAGCAGAGGCTGCGTGGGCGCATGCCAGCAAGATTAAAGGGGATCTTATTGCAGGAGTGCAGTTGAAGCGGGTACGGGCGCTTCTCGCTCACAGGAATTCAAAGCACATCTAAAACGGCTCTACGCCAATAGACCCTCAGCCAAAGTTGTTTGGGAGCTTAGAGTATGGTGACCCTCCCGTCACCGTTGCGAAGGCTCCCACGAGTTCAGCTGGCACACTTATGCCTCGCAGTTTATAGATTTAGCATTAGGGTGTAAACAAATGGGTTAGCACTCTTCAGGAGGTTTTGTAGTTATGCCCGTCTATCTCCCATCTGCTACGATCGGGAATGATAATGTCCTGATTTCAGTGGGACCTGCTGGCGAAATCATGGGCTGGTTTTATCCCCATCGCGACCATGCCCAACACGTGTATCAATGTATGCCGTGCGTGTATCGAGGAGCCGCCGGTTTCGGCAGCCTCCATTGGTGTTGGGGTGACGAGTTTACCCGGGAGCAGTTTTACCAACCGCGGACCAACATACTTGAAACAAAGTTAAATGCGCCCGGTCTGGAACTCAGTCTTGATTTTCATGATGTTGTGCCAGAAGGTGGTGCTGCACTGCATCGCCTGGTCACCGTTAGAAACCACGCAAACCATTCTCAGGACCTGGGATTATTTAACTTTGGCGACTGGAATATCGATGGCATGCGCACGGGTAATGGTATATACTACGACGCCGAGCACAATGCACTGATTCAGCGGCACAGGTCTACCACGGCTGTATTTGGTGGTGACCTGCTGCAGATGTGGCAGTGTGGTAAAGCAGGTCGTAACTGGGGAAATAACGCGCTCTACGATTTAAACGACGGATGGCTGAACAAACAGGACCTGGAAATTGGGGATGTCAACTGGGCCATGGGGCAGCGGGTCACTATAGATGCCGGCGCAGCCGCTACGTTTACAGTTATTATTGTAACGGCTCCTAACGATCACGAAGCCCTTGAACTATACGACACATTGAGGCATCAAACCCACCGTTCGTTGTGCGAAGCAAGAGAGACAATAGATCTGCAGATGCTGGAACCTGGCGTCAATAGATTGATAGAGGTTCTAAAAGGTGGCAATAGTCATCCGGTTGCGGTTATACCTAAGCATCTTCAGGAGGCTTATGAGCGGTCGCTGCTATGTCTTCCACTTTTGTTAGGTAGTGAAGGCGTTGCAGTTGCAGCACCGGAATTCGACCCGGAGTTTGTTTCTTGTGGCGGATACGGCTACTTTTGGCCGCGCGACGGTGCGGAGTATGTGAGCGGGTTGCTTGATGCCGGCTATCCACAGTTTGCATCAATGTGTTTTGACTGGTGTGCAAGGCATCAGCATCCAACAGGTCTCTGGCATCAGCGATACTTCCTTAATGGGCAGGCTGCCCCTAATTGGTGCCTTCCACCACATCACTTACAAATTGACCAAGTGGGCGCAGTTTTATGGGCGGTTGGAAAGTGGGCAGCACAAGGGGGAATACCCACGCCTGAGCACAAGGAGATGATGCGAAAGGCGGCAGGTTATCAGCGGTCCCGACTTACCTCACTTGGGGTACATGCTTCGGCGTTTGACACGTGGGAGACCTTTATAGGTTCGTTCACTTATTCAAATTCGGCCCTGTGGGCTGGGTTTAAGGCGGCAGCCACCATCCTTAACGATGGGGAATTTGAAGAGGAGGCACGTCGACTAAAAGAGGGTGTTCTACGGAATTTTGTTCACAACGGTACGCTGACGCGAGGCTTCAATGAGCACGGCCAACCTGACCTAACAATAGACTCGTCGGCGCTTGGCGCCATTGAGCCATTTGGCTTGCTGGATCTTACCGATGCACATGAACTCGCACTAGCCGAAGGAACCATTAACGCCATCACCATCCACCTTGAAACCGATTGGGAAGGCGGCCGGGCGATACGAAGATTCCAGGGCGATGCCTATGTGGGTGGTGTACCAGCCTGTGTAAATACCCTTTGGATGGCACGGTGCTGCTGCAAGTTAGCAACAAGACTTCTAGAGATAGGTCGACGCGAGGACTGTATTGAGCTTACCGACAGGGCAGAAGGATACCTTACAACGGTATTGAAGCGCGCAACGGCAACCGGGCTGCTGCCCGAGTTAATGCAAGGACCAGATTACCAGCGTTATTGGGCCGCGCCGCATGGTTGGGCGATGGCTAGTTTTGTGTCGGCTTTGCTCCGTCTCGCCCAATTGCGGGCGGACCTACAGGTGCTACAAAAATAGGTGTTTGTTTCGCGGCGATGTGTGGAATATATCGGCATACGTTGACGTGGAGGCAGACACATGAAGTGGGAGTTTGTGGGCAACGAAGTCATTGAAGTAACTGGTCCGGAAGGTAGTTTTGAGCTGCATCAAATCAATGTGCGAGTTTTTAGGCGACGGATACCCACGGGTTGGATAGTGGCTACGATAGGCCGTCACGGTGAGGGAATGGGGTCATCAATGGTCTTCGTTCAGGATGTGGAACATATGTGGGACCTGGCAAAAGAGCGTGAAGAGTACGCACAATCGAAGGCTGCGTAATCACTAACATATAGATAAAATGAAGCCACCGTCGGCAACTTGCCAACGGTGGCTTTTAAATTCAGATACGCACTAGTAGTAAGTACACCTTAGCCGCTATGCAGCCAGAGCTATCTGCTATCCTACGTGAGTTAGAGTAACCTCGGCCAGGTTAATAGGCTGCCAATCGACGCCAGAGGCGGGTTTTACTGCGATCTTTGTGGTCCCGGCATCTGCAACGGTAACCGAGCCGCATTCCACTGTCTGATATTGGTCCCAATCTGCCGTTTTGGCAACTGCTGCTGTTACGCTCTGCGAACCAACCGTGACGGTGATAGATGGGGCTCCACCAGGGCACGCGACCTTTGCAGTAACCTTCCAGGTGCCAGTATTCTTTACTATAGCCTGCCAGGTTGCAAAATCGGTGGTGCTGTTCCAGAAGCCTATATCTGGAACTCCTCGCGTTTCTACCTGGAGGCCGCCATGGAGCTGTGCTGTTGTGGGAGTAAGCGTGATTGTACCATTCATTTCGGCGATCGGCGGTGCCGGTGGGACCTCGGGTTGCGACCGCGCCACATCGATACCCTCAATCTGCAATACCCATGCATAATCGCACGGTGGATTCTGTGGAAGTGAAATCATAAGCCCATCGGGTGTTCGTTTGTAGTCTACTTCGCGGGTGCTGCCCAACAGCTTTACACTTCTCACATCGCCCACAATTCCTGGAGCATTTGACGCAAGGGATCGAATAGCCAGCTTCCTGTCAGTGGGCCACCCGAAGAACGCGGCGTAGAGAGTGTTACCCTTGGTTGTAAAGCGAAAGTCTTTCTCAGTGAGCGTATCATGGCCGCTATCGCTGCCAGGTTGTCCAGGACCTTCACCAAAGATCTTCCACGGGCGGGTATCGTGAATGGCAGCACTATTAGTCTGCATCCACGCGGTTAGACCCTGCAGGAATAGAAACTCATCCGGGTCTGGTGAACCATCGCCCTTTAGCGGAATGTTGAGCATTAGATTGCCATTTTTGCTAACAATATCGAGCAACATTCGCACTACCTGGTACGGTGTTTTGTATTGGTGGTTTTCGTAAAGTGACAGCAGGTAGTGCCAGTCGCCAATACAGGTATCCGTTTGCCACGGATTTGGTTCAATGCCCTGTGTTCGGCCGCGCTCGTGATCCTCAACCATGCATTTTCGCTGCTGATCATTCAAACCTTTGCCATTAAGTACGACGTTTACTTTACCGTCGCGCTTTACGCTCTGGTTGTAGTAGTAGGCCATGATATAGAGACCGACGTCGCTCACTGGATAAATCGGCAGCACTGTGTCGTCAAAATATAACACGTCAGGATGGTACTTGTCGATGAGGTCGATTACACGATTGTAGAACTTGCTGATGTACGCACTGTCTGGCTTAACGCATCCTGGGGCCGTGAATTCCCACGAAAAGACCCCAGGCTTGTGATTTTGGGCATACAGCTGAACGTTAGGATCTAGACCCTGCCACCACAGGCCCTTGCCATCGGCAAGCGTCATAACCCCATCGTATTTTACGCCCTTGTATGGCCCTTTAGTGTCTGCGCCTTGTGCCACTTCAAACCAGTTCCATGCATGGGAGGCATGAACCGAAACTCCAAACTTTAAGCCAGATTTTCGTGCGGCGCTAGCCCATCTCCCAACTATATTCTGCATGGGGCCGATGCGAGTTGAGTTCCAGGGTTGATAGGTGCTGTCCCAGCAGTCAAAGTTATCGTGGTGGTTGGCAAGCGCGAAGAAATACCGTGCTCCTGCCGCCTTGTACAGTTCAATAAGTTTCTCTGGTTCCCACTTGTCCGCTTTCCAGATGTGGTCGATGTCCTTAAATCCAAACTTGGAAGGGTGTCCATAGTGCTTACAGTGATACTCGTATTGAGCGCTCCCTTCCTGGTACATACCGCGTGCATACCAGTCGCCCTGCTCCGGAACACACTGGGCACTCCAGTGCGCCCATATACCGAATTTGGCATTCCTAAACCATTCTGGGCATTCGTAACTCTCGAGCGAGTCCCAGTTAGGTTGAAACGGGCCGGCAATTTTCTTAAAATCTGCGGAGGCGTCAGATACCGTTGCCGCCGCTGGCAATAGTGCTAAACCGGCCGCAGCGGATGCGCCTTTCTGAAGGAACCTTCTGCGAGAAAGTGACATGCATTACTCCTAAGTTGCCCTGTGGCTATTTGACCTCTAGACCAAACTACATAATAAATATTCGTAACAAAACTGCCATTTCCTGCGAATAATGGGAATTTTGGTACAAATATGGTGACTTTTTTAAAACTAATCGACGATGAATCTTTGACCAATCGATTAATCGCGGCTAATGATCAAAGGGCGTTTATCCCAGACTTGGCGTATTTACAGTCCTTAACTAACCGTTATCTTGCAGGCTTACGAGCTACGAGGTCAACTAACGCGGAAAGTCCATTATGGCCATGTCCCTCCGAAATCACGGCTTCGTATGTTGTTAACAGTTCAATCTCCATGTCGCTAAATTCCTTACTCAATAACTCCTCGGTGTAGAGGTGGTCAACGTTGGATGGACCGCCTGTTCCATGTTGTGGCTGACTAGTGTGATATCCTTCCAATAAAATCAGGCCGCCTGGTTTTACTGTGCGCTTCATATAACTAAATAGCTCCGCTCGCTGTTCAGGAGTGGCGAACTGCACGAAAATTGCTACTACCGCGTCGTACTTGTCCTCGGGCCAGGACCAATGAAATAGATCACAATGTTCAATCGTTAGCCGTACAGATTTATCAGCCGATAGTTGACGGGCACGTTCGACCGCTGTGGCAGATCCCTCCAGCGTGTGAACATCGAACCCCTGGGTAGCGAGGAACACTCCATTGCGGCCCTCACCGTCGGCGACAGAGAGGACGCGTCCTCCCTGTTTTATTCGCGCCGCATGGGTCGTCAGGAAGGCATTGGGATGGATGCCAAAAAGATAGTCACCAGAACTGGAATATCGCTGCTCCCACTGAGCAATTTGAGGTGATAGGCTCAAGAGTAGGCCTCCTTTTTGTAGGTCAGTTATAGTACGTATACCTACACACGAATATTCCTAGGGATCGAGTAGTCATGCCAGGTTAGATGCGATACTGAGGTATAAGACTGTGTAAGGAGTGTGCTCATCCATTCGCATCACGCAGTGTCATACGAGGTCGTTATTGTTAAGCGCAGGCCGCTTCGCAGTATTGTGCAAGTGGCGTTTTGGTATTGGATGTCGATCCACGTGCGACGCCGCCATCGCAAAAGGCTAAAGGAATTTCGTCCATGAGACTACGAACGATCGGAATGGTATTAGTAATGGCGACCACCTGCCCTGCCCTGCTGGCTGAAGGCACTACGCCTAGTTCATCCTCATTGTGGAAGAGCGTACGCCAGGTAATGCACCATAGATTACTGTTACCGGCCAGCAAGCGATATCAACCTGGTTCTCGCGCCGGAGATTACTACACAATCGATGGAGTGAATCCGACGGCGCTGGCGTATGTTCACAGAGAGGGTGGTGTAATGCATAGCACTCGATTTCCAGTCGGCAGCCTGCTAATTAAAGAGAATTATGACGTGCATCACAGGCTAGTAAACATTACAGCGATGTTAAAGGCGGACCGGTTTGATACTGGAGACCATAACTGGATAATGGCAAACTATTCACCGGGCGGTAAAGTACTTGCCTTTGGAAAAGTCGCAGCGTGTATCAACTGTCATGCTATCGCTGGTAAAAGCGACTTCGTCTTTGCTCCACCCCCTTTGAATTTACTTTCGGCACAAACAATTCATTCGTTCTTCCCTGGTAAGAAGATTACTAAACCTTACAAGATCCTGCTCAAGAAGTACCCCCACGCCGTGTTACAGTAGCTGCAAACTACAACAACTGCAGCAATACTCCGCGCGGTCATGGAAGTCGAACTTGGACTTAACAACCTAACCGCCGGAACCCAATACAGTTTAGGGTGAATTCATGACCTCGGGCTACAACAACTGTAATCAGTAGTTAGGCCCGATCAACGCGGAAACAATTGGCTGCTCGTCGCGTACTTCTGTTTTACTCTACGGGCTTAAGGTTGCCGATCGCAGCAGCGGCTTGGGCCCTTCGGGTGGTACATTTGTAGAATTTTCTCGTGAAATCGTAACCTCGTAACGTGCTTATCATGGCAAGTACGGTGCGTGATGCTGTACGCGCGTCTGAGATAGCATCGTTAATCCAGTTGATCAAGCCGTCGTTTCTATTCTACACAACAAGGTTCACTAAAAATGCAGGATTGCGGTTAAGGCATACCTAGTGATTAATCGACAGTTCGGTTTTTCCAAATCGACTAAGGATGAGTAGATCATATACAATCTTTATGGTTCCCGCCGCAACAAAAGGAATGGCCGCCGCTGGCCCATATGCGCTCAAGATAATTCCTGCAACAGAAGGTGCCGCTGCCGAACCTGCGGTGCGCGCAACGCCCGTGATACCCGCGGCGGCTGAGCGTTCTTCAGGTTGAACTGCCGCCATAAGAAATGCCTGTCGGGTTGGCACGTCCATTTGCGATATCGTGAATCGTAACAGTAGCACCAGTATGGCGAGAGCAAGGTTTGGCATGAAAGGCACCAGCATGAGCAGGATATTGGAGGGGATATGGGTAAACACCATCGTGTTGATCAACCCGATCCGTTTCGAGATAGCAACGGCTGCTAAGGCCGAGAATCCTGCTAACAGGTTAGCACCAAAAAGCATACCGCCTACGACTGCTATAGACGCACCAAACCTCATGTGAAACCAGTACGCGATGTAGCTCTGAATCACGAGCCCACCGCCGAAGGAGTCCATGGCGAACAAGCCTGACAGTAACCCAACCGTCCGTCGCGAAGCACTGAGGCCGTCACGTCCTGTTTTCGAGCTCTCCACCGTGTGGTGATGCGGCTCAATGTGTGAAGATACAAAGACATATGTCAAAGAGGAAGCGGCGACAGAAGCCAAATAAACTACCATGATAAGGTGGTACGGTGCTGTGCTATGGGGCTGATTGCCGGCGTCTACCAGGGATATGCCTCCAGCAGCCATAGCGCCGCACGCAGCAGCCAGCATCCCTGCCATGTTGTACAATGCAAAAAGCTTGGTGCGTGCCGATCCCGTAGCTTGGCCGGCAAGTGCCGCTTGCTCTAGCGCCTGAAACGGGCCAACCTCCTTACTTGCTGGGGGGACAAAGCCTATAATGGCCGCCACAGCTATTGCTGCCGGGCTATGCCACTCTGCCAGAATGATTGCAGCGACTATAACGGGGTAAGTTGAAACCAGAAGGGTGCGCCGCCGACCCACACGGTCTGCCAGTGTGGTGATACGTAATGTGAGCAACGAGGAAAACACGAGCCCGGCCGTGATAATAAATCCTGTGCCGGCAGGTGAAATACCCTCCGACACAAGAAACAGCACGAGGACAACAGACATAATTCCGGCGCCGAACATACGCAGAGTACGAGCCACGAACAGTATGTTCACGTCCCGCTTCGATTGGCGGCACTCACCAACATCCATTCTATAGCCCCCTCGCTTGAGTAGGTCGTCAACGCATCGCTTAAGGTTCAGTATTTGACGGGATTATGACACACCAAATTTACCTGGTACCCTAATCGCTGGGCAGATCGTCCGCTTACCAGCCTAATCATGACAATATCGTAATAAACGCCCTTATGAGGCAACCTTGTGCAACGCCGTTATGCTTGACACACTACCGCCTCACGGGTACACTCTGCTTTATGGCTGGTAGAGACGAAAGGATTTTTAGCAATTGATGCTTCTCGGAACACAATCGGTAAATTCACAGGGCGTGTTGCAGATAGGCGGTTGCAGCACCACGGATCTCGTTAAACAGTATGGGTCTCCATTGTACGTAATGGATGAATTTGCCATCCGAAGCGCCATGAGGAGCTACCGCAAGGCATTCGAGTCCCGATATCCACGAACGGCGTTTTACTATGCCTCCAAGGCCTTCCTCTGCATGGCAATGGCTGTCATTGTTGAGCAGGAAGGTTTTTGTATGGATGTGGCGGCGCTAGGCGAGCTTTACACCGTGTTACGCGCGGATTTTCCACCAGAGCGTATCGCATTACACGGAAATAACAAAAGTCGCCAGGAACTGTTGGCTGCCGTAGAAGCCGGCATAGATCATATCATACTTGACAACTTTTACGAACTTGCAATTCTGGAGGACCTCCTTAAGGAGACTAATCGCCAGATGGGCGTGATGGTGAGGGCCACTCCAGGAGTAGATCCCAAAACCCACCGACTTATTAGAACGGGCCAAGCCGATACAAAATTTGGCTTCAACATTAAAGATGGATCGGCGGTTCAGGCCATTAAGCTGGTTCAACAATGCCCTTCCATGATGTTTAAAGGGGTTCATTGCCATGTTGGTTCACAATTGCTTGAAACCGAGACGCACGAGCAGGCAGTGCAGGTAATGGTTAACCTGCTGCAATCAGTTTACCAAGAGACAGGCATTGTACCAGACGCCCTTAACATCGGCGGCGGCCTGGGTGTGCGCTATTTGTCGAGCCACCAGCCGCCGTCATATGATGCCTTTGCCGAGGCGGTAACTGAACCCCTAAAGGCGATGTTGGACAAATTGGGTCTACCTTACCCTGAACTGCAGCAAGAACCTGGGCGAGCGATTGTTGGAGAGGCCGGTACCACGTTGTACTCCATTGGTGCGATAAAAACCGTACCAGTTGACGAAATTGGCGGTACACGAACATACGTAAACATTGATGGTGGTCTTTCAGATAATCCTCGGCCTCAACTGTATGAGGCGGTCTATTCATGCATCCTCGCGAACCGAGCTGATGAGCCAGCAGATAGCAAGGTAACTATTGCCGGCAAACATTGTGAGACCGACATTCTAATTTGGGACGTGGATCTTCCATCGCCTAGATCTGGAGATGTACTGGCGGTTCAAACAACTGGTGCATACAACTTTGTGATGGCGAGCAATTATAATCGGTTTCTCAGGCCAGCCGTCGTGCTGGTGAATAATGGCAAATCGGAAATGATTGTCAAGCGGCAGACACTAGACGATCTATTGAGCAATGAGGTCGTACCTCCTTACTTACGAGAGAGTTCCGAGATTCGGTAGGAGGTTTGTGATGCTGTCTGGTGCGCATATTTCATTGCGACAGTTTACGATAATGATAGTGGTGTTGGTGATGAGCGTAGCCCTTCACGAGCTGGGACATGCGCTTGCAGCCGATTACCTGGGAGATCCGGGACCTCGACGTGCCGGCCGTATAACCTTATGGCCCGACAAGCACCTTGATGCTATGGGTTTCGCATTTATGGTGATTACAGTGCTGGCGGGAATTGGAATTGGTTGGGGAAAGCCAGTCATTGTTAACCCAGGTGCATTTAAGCATCCGCGCAGGGATATGCTAATCGTCGCTATAGCTGGGCCAGCAATGAACTTGTTGTTGGCAGTCGTCTTTGGTTTGTTTATTCGCTTGAGTTTAGCAACCGGGCACACTAATTGGTTGACGGTAGGTACTGGTAATGAGGCCGTACTGGTGCGGTTGGTGATGGCGGCTGTTACCATTAACCTACTTCTACTGTTCTTCAACCTCATACCAATTGTTCCGTTGGATGGATCAAAGGTCGTAGCGGCAGTGCTGCCCGAGCACCAAGCATACCAGTACATGAAAGTAATGACCCAATTCGGACCCTTTTTTCTTCTGGCGGTTTTTTTCTTTGGTGGTTCCATCCTTGGTCCCATTATCGGCCCAGCAATTGGCACAGCTACCAGGATCATAATAGGAGCCCACTAAAGGCATACCTTCTGAAAGGATCTCTCGTTGTCTACATCTGGATTGTCGCCAGTCTTGCCGCAGAAAAAACGACTGTTGAGTGGCATGCAGCCTACCGGACCAGGTGCCCTGCATCTTGGTAATCTTGAAGGCGCGCTACGCACCTGGGTGCGCCTTCAAGATGAATATGAGATGTACTGCTTCATTGCTGATTGGCATTCGCTCACTACGAGGTACCAGGATACTGCGGCTATTGGGCCGGCGTGCCGTGAGGTTGCCGCAGATTATATTGCTGCCGGGCTAGACCCGGACAAATGCGCAATCTTTTTGCAGAGCCATGTAAAAGAGCATGCAGAACTCCATCTCCTCCTGGGTATGATTACTCCGGTCGGTTGGGTCGAGAGAGTGCCCACGTATAAGGAAAAGCGCGACCTTCTTCAAGAGCGTGGGGAAGGCGACGAGTCCATCTCCTATGGCTTGTTGGGGTACCCAGTGTTGCAGGCTGCGGACATACTCGTGTACCGCGCGCACTCTGTACCTGTAGGCCGCGACCAGGCTGCCCATCTTGAAATGAGCCGTGAGCTAGCGCGACGCTTCAACCGATTGTATGGCGATACTTTTCCAGAGCCTCAGGCACTGATAATGGAAGATACTGGCGTAGTTCCTGGAATAGATGGCCGCAAGATGAGCAAAAGCTATGGCAACGCCATTTACATTCGAGACGACGCTGATACTGTAGCCAGGAAGGTGAAGGAAGCATTTACCACGCCTACCAAGATGCGAAAAAGTGACCCCGGTATTCCAGAAAATTGTGCAGTATGCCAGTTGAGAAAGCTTTATGATCCCGTGGGTTTCAGCTCCTCGTGGGAGGAGGACAGACAAGGTGTTCGTGGTTGCATGCAGAATAAGGCCGAGCTTACTGAAATACTAAACTCGATGCTGGACCCTATGCGGGTACGACGGCGCGAACTACTTGCCGATCCTGGTGAACTGGATCGCATATTGAAGCGCGGTGCAGAAAAAGCACGTGAGGCTGCAGAAGCTACCATGAAGATCGTGCGCTCTGCGATGCATTTCTAGGAGCTTGATGAACGACGACAAGGATAGCAGCACGGGTACCAGTAATGATGAGCAGACGCCGATACCTAACTCTACCGCATTAGCGGTCGCAGTGCAGAATCTGCTGAAGGTTCTCACGCTATCAACGTCTATTGCAGTAGTGATCCTGGGCAGTCTTTTGTTGTTTGAGACTATTCAAAAGCGAAAACTGCAAATTCAAAACGATCCACAGGTCGCAGCGGCATGGTTGGCTGGTGTTAGGTATGGAACCGATTGCAGCCTTGCGCCTCATCACGGACTTGTATCGTTAATGAAGCGCATTGGTCTCCGGTTACCGGAAGCTCAGCATGAGCTTTTGAGCCGCTTTAAGGGCGCAAACGGCAGCCTGGAGGTATGGCTGGGTTATGTCAGCCATGTAGCTCATCAACCTCAACTAGTGTGTGAGCCCGTGGGAACAACTGCCTTTTATGACAATTTAGGGCAGAGCTATCGTGGGTTTCTAGACCTGCAACCCGGGTTCGTTGGCATATTTCTCCCCGGTTACGACCACGCAGCCAAAACCATCACCTGCGTGGTGCACTTTGTCCCTTCCAACAGTGAATCGGCACAGGCCTCTAAGCCTATGCGGTTTGTCATTCATTTGCCAAAAGTGCAACGAATGCTGTCGACCTCAGCCTCTACTGGTTACTCCACGGTTTCTTCGGCGCACGGTATTACGGTTAAAATATCGCATGTGCGTCTTAGTCAGGCACTAAACGGTAATTATCGCCACGGTCAACGAGAACTAATATTTCATCTTCACATTAATGGCGGCGTGGTGTGGGCGAGAAACATGAACATGGCGGAGATGGAAAACGACACATCCATACCTGCACATCAATCGGTAAGCATTTACGATCCGTATGGCATGCAGCTCGTACTTCCTCACACCTTTATATCGCGTATGCGGTCCTTTCTAACCGGTGCGCCATTCACAGTAAATCACGCCTCTGTGTGGGTTGCTCCGGTCAGCGGGGCAGGCGAGTCCACGAATGTAGTTAAAATCGTATTGCCGGTTAAAGTAAACCATTCTGCAAATGTCGTTAATTTTCAAATGCTCGTACGTGTTAAACAGGATCTAATTGTTTAGCGGGCTAAACGGCCGACAATACCTGCTGCTGTGAGATTAAGTTTCGCCTGCTGCTGCTGCTTTGCAACAGCGTTTATGTCGGCAGCAAGATGCTCGCGTTTTGTACGAACTGCTGCTGCACAGGTTTCCAATCGTGGAGCCATGTTCTCAAGTTCGCGCACCAGCATACGCCTTCGTCGTATAAGTTCGTTGTCTATTGCGCGCTCCGCAGCAGGTGCAATGGACTCGAGCATTTCGCTGCGAAATCGGCGCTCCATTTGATCACGCCATGTGATGAAGCTTCTCGCGAACGCACTCGACAAACCAGGCAAGGCAGAAAGCTTTTCGGTCCGAACATCCGCCGCGCTCCAAATGCCAAACGATTCCATCTCAACGTATCTGCTCGCGCCGGCACCAACAAGTGGTACATCCCTTATTCTAAACCGAGACATAAAAACCTCTAGTGCCGCGCCGCGCACGGCCGCTGAATGCTCAGGCGACCTGTCTCTTGCAGAAATAGGGGAATCCTTATACCTTTGTGCAATGGACTCTGCTTCAGCAATCATATGTATACAGGCGGTCCCGTGCGTTTCTGCCTCCCATCGGCTCATCAATACCTGCAATTGACGCGTCGCAAGGTCGTAATCGCTTTTGTAGTCGTGGACGCGCGTTGCAAGAACCTTTAAGAGCATGACTGCTACCAATCCGGCTATGGGTACGCCAACTACTGCTCCAGAGGCCATATGTCCTTGAGCGAGCCGTGCGCCAATTAACCCTGTTATAACAGAAGTGGCGATTGCCGCATATGAAAACATGCCTAGTCTAGAAGCGCGGCCATCCGGCTTTAGGTCGTTGTCATCAACCTGCACCTCCACGGGCACCCGTTCCTCAGGCACGTCAATGCTGTAAATGCTTTGTAGAACCTCTTCGGGCTCCGGGGGTGGTGTAATGGAGGGTCCGCTGTCGTGGTGTACCAGATAGCCACACTCGGCTTCGAGCGCGCACCACGGACATACAGAAAGATGACGCGGATATTGGTGGCCGGCATCCCACTTGCACTGAGCCAGTGAGTTTTCCATGGCTGTAAGCACCGAAATCCAATGTTCAGGCTTTGGACGACCGCCCCGCACGCCCGGTTCCGTAAATGCCTGTTCGAACAGACGTGCTAAACCGGCAGGCATAAACTCATGGGCCAACGTACCTGGTGGGGCAACCATTCCCTTCTTGAGCGCAGACGGACCGCATGTATACCGATACTCCTTGATCGCGCGCTCCAGCGACATTGGACCCTCAGTACAGACGCCTGCATATGGATGACGCCCCAGGTGAATCATCTGAAAAAGCAGAACTGCCAATCCAAATAGGTCATGATTTGTGGTTCGAGAGACATTGTACAGATCTGCAAACTGAAGTTCCGGCGGCGTATGAGAGGAGACTCCTACCATACAGGCAAACATCTGACCGTCGGATTGCACCTCAAAGCTGTCGCAATCAACCAGTCTAACCGAGCCGTCTTGCTTAATGAGGATATTGCTTGGGTTTACGTCGCCAACAAGGTGTCCCTGCGCATGCAGCTTAGAGAAAGCTTCAACTATTTGCAGGCACACCCTAATGGTCATTCGGAAGGAAGAATCCTCAAATTTTGCAGTGCATTCCCGAGGGTTATAAAACGACCGTGCCGAGTAGCTGTCGGAAATCAGCTCCATTAGAAAACCGACCGGTCCCCGCCCATCTTGAAGGAACAGTAGGTGCTGGGGCCAGGCACACACGCTAAGGAGTTCCTGGGAAACTACGTGGGGCATTGCACGAAGTTTTGCCGCCGTAACAGGCATTGCTACCTGTCTATAGACCTTGGCGGCCATATTGGGCTGATCCTCTACCAGGAAGATATCGCCCTCACCTCCGGAGGCAAACTTGTTATTTAATGTAACTGGCGTACTGTCTTCTAGATAGAGTACTAGTGAACGTGATTCCTGCATACCGATATATGCCCTCGTTGGTTAACTATTATGGTAGCCCCTGGTTTATGCTACTTACCTTAACCAAAAGGGTGAACCTCGCAGAGATAATTGGCGTATCAACGTAATTTACGTAGAAATTGCTGCCCAAATAGCGGCTCAGTATATAGAATTTCAACTGTGGTGAAGGGATAAGAATTGATACTTTTGCCCAGGCAGTCGCCAACAAGATAATCAGTGTACCACAGTAGTGCGTCTACCCTAAAAGCAATTATCGGCTGCAGCGGACCTTAAGGATCACTGCAGCCGATAAAGAGTTGAACTGACTGTTACGTGGCCTACTCTTCGTCCTCGTCGTCATCGGTGTTGGGTTCAAGGTAGACGATAACGTGATCGATAACCTCGTTTTCACCCACTGGCAGCGGGTATGCCACATCGACGACGTCCCATATCTGAGGCAGGTGCCGTGACTCCGCAAATTCCTGATTAAGCATGATGGTTTCACCAACGTTAGGAACTACCTGGCTTTTCACCGTGCAAACGTGCGTAGGATCGTCGCTATCGGGCGCGAAGTGAATGAAATCGAGTTGAAGCATACTATTCTCCTTAAAGGGGCTCAAATCTTAGCCCCGTGAATAAAATCGATAAGTAACGAGTTGAACGTACTGGCCTGGCCCCGATCTGTCATGAAACCATCGGGAATCTAGACTGGTATGCGGGCTTACAAGGGCCTCTGCCTGAATGTACCAGGGATGGGAATGGACGACACAAATTAACCCAGGGTCGCCCGTGCGGCCCCAGGTTTGAAGCCTGTGCTCATATTGATTGCGAGTGAATCCCTGAGCATCAATGGTTCGCACTCTAACCGCACGTATTTCGCCCACGAGCTTTGCACCCGCAGGCGCCGAGCGGTCCTCATTGAACCGGAAATGAAGAAGCGGTACCTGAGCGGTAAACCCATCTGGGTGGCGGGAATAGTCGATGGTATATCGCCCGAACACATTGGTAACACTACCCGGCTTAAATTGCACTGCAATGCCAGTAAAGTCTGGTTCGGTCTGTTTGTGCTCGTAGAGCACACCTACATTGAATTCACCAATCTGCTTGCCCAAATAGAGGTCATAGCCAGGTTGACCGGCTCTTCCAAGGGGTTCATTGCGCACTGCTAGATCACCCAGCCGTGTTTCAAAGTGCCAGCTGTGCCATAGATCACTTCG
Organism: Chthonomonadaceae bacterium; assembly: GCA_027450145.1. Classification (GTDB taxonomy): domain Bacteria; phylum Armatimonadota; class Chthonomonadetes; order Chthonomonadales; family Chthonomonadaceae; genus JAJZFK01. The sequence goes on from DAIDKH010000007.1 coordinate 58,857, forward strand.
ATAGAAGGCGTACGCCGCCATCACAGTGGGCGTTAGCGAATCATGACCTGTAAATCCCGCCAATCTACCGGACCAGTGAAAGCCAAAGCCACTGTGAGTGGCAAGTTCCCCGTCGAGTACAACGCTTCTATAGTCCGTTTCAACTGGTGAATATTGATCGAGAGTCCCGGGAACGGGATCGAAGATTGCTATGGCATCAGGATACGGTACGTGCAAATAGCGAACGTGCCCAATTCGCAGGCTAATAGCCCCGTCTAACGTTTTACCGTGGTAATTGTCGAATGCTTCCAGGTAAAACTCATCTGTTTGTAGGTTGAGTAGCTGCTTTCCCTCTTTGCGTCTGAAACCTAGTCTGGCTCGCAGGCCAGGCAAAAGATCTACATTGGCGCTGAAGACAAAGTTGTCAAGTTGTAACAGATTAGACCAAGCCTTAACGCCAATCGACATATCGAATGTACCGCGGAACGGGCCCAGGTAGTCTGTATGCCAGCCGTATGGGGTGGGGTGAAGGAGAGGGGTTGTATTTACCTGCCCTTCCTGCGTGTTAGAACGTGGTATGGTCTGCTGCGCGTTGGCACCAACAACCAGTACCCCGAGCAGTGCCATGACGGCGAGAGAGCCAATTTTGGTGCTTACCGGCATGAATATCCCCTTGACATGGATTTGGGATGGGAGGTGAATTCGATGATTCGTATAGAATGCCGCCGATTGCAGTTTTTAAAGAGGGTTACCAGGAACAACTGGTGACCTCGGTAACCAGAGTGCCAGCCCGATCGGCCACAGTAAATGAGAACTCATACGGATTGTTTGATCTTACCCACTTGAACTGAACGGTACTATGTCCCTGGGGCACCTGTACGTCCATACTCCATGGCCCACCACAGGGCGTTGGTCTAAATGGTTTAGTGTCATTTCTTCGGAATATTGTAATTCCGTTCAACCAAACTTTTGTTCCCCCGCTGCAGCAGGCAGAAAACCTCAACGGGGCGGCAACGGGGCTGTTAAGCCGTAGTTGGCCATACATCACCCCTGGCTGGCCTTTGAACAGTGGCTCTAGATTTGGGGACGGTCCTTGCGAGGCGAGTTTTTCCCAACCTATGACGCGATAACCTCGATCCTGATATGTATCTTGAAGCGAAAATCGTTGTTCTGGGGCGTAGTTTTGATCGAAACCGTTACCTTCCATATTCGCAAATAGCCCGACGACCCACCAACAGGTAGCACCGGGAATTAGGAAGCGGAAATCAACACCGGGAGCGTTTTCAGGGGTAACCGTTACGGTGATTGGGTTCACGCTGCTTACAACGTCCACACCCTCCGGCGCCGCGAGGGTGAAGGAAATTGTCGCCATGCCAGTGAATGCCGGGAGCCGTAAAGCAGTGCTATAGTCAGCAAATTCTGCCTTCCAGCCAGTGGGAACACTTACGCTGATCGCGCCTCGAACCTCCTTATCACGCTGGTTTGCAACTGTGCACGTACAGCGGATAGTTGTGCCAGGTGCGATGGACTCGTCATCACCGGTGTCGAGCCGCACCACAAAACCGCCAGCGTAAAGCGTTGAGGACGTCGGTGATTCCACTAGCAGGGGCTTAACCAATGTGTTGTCAGCCCATCGAATGGCTGTCAACACCGAATTTGCGGGCGAGACATCGGCCGATTGCACCGCCGTCTGGGTTGTGGAGGCGGCTGGCGAATCGGAGGACGTCGTCGAGGGCTCGGCCAATTCGCCATCGACGTTGGCGGACGCAGCAGATTCCATGGACGCTATATTTTCACTCACAGCTGCGGGACTTACATCGCCCACAACGTCAGCAGTCGCTGTACTGGGAATCGATTCTGCATTGTCGGTCGGTCTATCCACCGTAGTCGAAGCGTCATCCTCACCCTGTTGCCCATCCGATTGCATTGGAGAAGCCGATGCTGGCTGCACCTCTGCGGTCGCAACGGCCTCTGTCGCTTGCGCAGGATCTATGGGTTGCATATCCGCTGAACGAGATGCAGCAGCGTCGGTGGGTTCAGCCGCGTTCTGTAATGCTGGTTGATCTATTGCGTCCGCTGTCTGGGGCTGAGTTGCTGGGGTAGGAATGGCCTCTGTTGACGTATCCGCAGGCGGCAATGTGGGTACCGTCGGCGTACCCACAGGGGAATCTTCAATCTCCATAAAAGCAGCGCGCTGGAATTGAGGCGATATCGGTACATCACTAATGGAAGTAGCTGCATCAAAATGACTTAGAAAGTCCGGGCCAAGCCCAGTTATTCTATTCGCTATGTCGGATAGTGAACCGGGAATCTCGAGATCCTTCAACCATGGACCTGGTATAAACGTATCACCGATGGGTGCTTTCCAGGCCGCGGGCAGACCATCTTCCTTTAGCCAAATACCGTAAATGGTACCGGTCATTCCCGCAACACAAGCGGCATCATAGCCGCAGTTTACCGCCGTACAAATACCGGTCCCAAAATCCAAACCGCCGTAGAATAGCGCCAGAGCCACAAAGCCCGCGTTCTGGGGCGCATCCGTGAAGTTAGGCGAGCCTACCTCCCGGAGTATCCTGTCACGGGCAGCACCAGGCGATTCTGCGTTGTAGGCAGAAACGAGAACGGATTTTACCGCACGTGCCGTGCGGCACGTGCGCGGCATCATTGCAAGGCCGATGGTGAGGAGGGTACGGACGTCTGTTATGAAGAATGCTGCGCTGGTTATGGCCGCGAAGAACATGGCGGCCCAAATTCCCTCATCGCGGTGATCTATACTTGCGTCGCGGTAAGCGCACGCAGCTGCTTGCTGTGGTGCACCGGGTAGAAGCAACGCCCACAATTCGCTCCGCATTATGGCTCCGGTAGAGGAGCCAAACCAGTTCCCAAATGATCCAGAGATCGGCGGTGGCAGACCACGGCGAAGGTTGAGGCTGGCATAAGCGAATTCGTCGCGCGGCAGGAAAAAATGCTCAAGGTATGAAACACTTAGGTCTTCACGCCGTACCCCCGGGCCCGCTTTGGTGATGGCCCGTAGAGTAACCATAGGCAGACCTAGAACTGGCGACGCCGCCGGTTGTGTGGGAACCGGGGAATAGAACTTTATAAACCGAGGCAAGGTACTTCCCGTTACGGGAGCAGCGAGCGTGACGCCAATTGATTTACCGATGAGCGCACCCAGTACTTGTTGATGGTAATCTGCTGGGGCTATCGTGAGTGACGGCATCGTGATGCTCCTTACCGGCCATCTTCCAGTACGGCATGCAAAGTTGGAACCAATTGCTTTTTACGCGATACCATAGTGTCCAGGTCGAACTCGTGATCATCTATTCGCGTAAACGGCAGAGAGGTCAATATCCAGTTTTCGCCCTGGCACAGCAGGTGACTAACGCCTGTGACAATATCTGTTACCATCAACGCAGAAAGAGCTAGATTTTCACGTTCACGTCTGTCCTGCAGTGCCTGCACAAGCTCTTCACGCCGTTGATGCATGCCTTCAAGGCCCGTAACTTCCACCTGGCCAATGGAGACATGAACGCCCCCGATGTCATAACTCTTGCGGTCGGTATCTAGAATGTCATCTGCTTTGCGCTGGCTCATGCCTGGCGCAGCGTGCAGAAGTTCATTGCCATAAGTCTGCACGTCCACCCCGGCAATTTTTGCCAGCCACTCTGTGATGTTCCGGTCGCGCTCTGTGGTGGTGGGTGATCGAAGCACTAGCGTGTCTGATAGTACACCACTTAAGAGCATCCCAGCTAACCCGCGTGGAGGTTCCAACGCCCGTGCCCTGCATTGTTCTGAAACAAGCGTACTGGTGCTGCCTACCGGGTCGATAACAAAAGGAATGGGCATCGCTGTGGGAGGATTGCCCAGTCTGTGGTGATCTAAAACCGCAACGATTTCTGCTTCCTCCGCATCGGGTACCGCCTGTGATAGTTCGTTGTGGTCAACTAGAATAAGATGCGCGCGCGGCGGCTGCAGAATTCGGCTTCTCGTGGCCATACCTACGAACCGTCCTGTATCCGATACAACCAGGAAGTCGTCTGTCTCGCTGCGCAACAGCTGTGACCGGTGGTCACTGATTCGATCGCTGGCGAGAAACGTTACAGGCGTCTCTGCGATTGATTTGCAGGATTGCGCGAGCATAGCAGTAACGTTCATGGGTGCTGTGTAGGCTCGCGCAAGGGCTAGAGAGGTCACAACACCGTAAGGAGTACCGTCTGCGTCGACAACCGGAACCACTCTGTCGCCTTCCGCCACCCTCGCCATGGCGGCAGGAAGAGGCGCATCTGGGCCAACACTACCCTGCGGACGTGCACAATGGCCAAAGGTTGGGGCAACACCCGTCAGCAGCAGAGGCGCGGAAAGATCAAATCGGCTGAGGGCAAACTGTGCCTGTTCACCAGGTTGACCGGCGCGAGCAGCGGTTACTGCGGTACCTGTTTGGTTAAGAAACCAGGCGTATCCTAATGCGGATGCAATGGCGTCGGTATCCGGTCGCTGATGACCAATTACGTATGTAATGCCCGGGTCCCAGCGGTCCGTGCGTTCCTTCATAAAAGCGTCCGTTTCTTCAGTTTACATAATTTGGGTTTAGTTGTACGATGTTCGCCTTAAGGCACCCAGATAATATTATAGGCCATAGACCCTAGTAAATACTACTGCGTCCTGCCACGCAACTCCATTATCACCTCCGCAACCGTGGCGCCAAGCTCTTCATCTAGCTGCATCATGGTTTGCACCTTACGGAAAGCATAGGTAACGGTTGCATGGTCTCTACCGCCGAAAAATGTGCCTATCGCTGTTGCGTTGATCTGCGGTATGACCTCTTTGCAGATGTACATCGATATCTGACGTTGAATAGAAACGTCCTTTATGCGGGACGGTCCCAGCATCGACTCCACGGTAGCTCCAAGTTTGCGGCTTACCGCCTTGGTTACGTCCATGGGAGTGACGTTAAGCCCAGGATTGGGCAGCTCTATGAAGTACTCGGTTAGAATCTTGCGTGCCAACTCTACTGTTGGTTCTGCCTGCATGATAGAGCTGTAGGCTATAAGGCGTGTGAGCGCACCTTGTAGCGCCCGGAAGTTGCTTTGGATTGCATTTGCGATGTAAATCAGCACGTCATCAGAAACAGTGAAGCCATCTAGGTCACGGTGACCTCGAAGTATTGCGAGCCTTGTTTCCATTTCTGGGGCTCCAATATCTGCTATCAGCCCTCCTTGGATTGTCGAGTAGAGACCGGGATCCATCGTGTTCAATTCACGTGGCCTGCAGTCACCCGTTAGCACTACCTGGCTCCCTTGTTGCTGCAGCATCTTAAAGGTATTGATGAACTCATCGCAAGTGTGCTTTTTGCCAGCAAAGAATTTGATGTCGTCTACCAGCCAGAAGTCAATGTCGCGGTGCCTGGCCCTAAAGGCCTCTGTGGCATGATCTTTAATTGCGGTAACAAATTGATGAGTGAACAGTTCAGCCGTGGTGTAGTTGACACGTATAGTGGGGTGCATCAACTGAACTTGTGCGACAATAGCATGCAGCAGATGGGTTTTTCCCATACCGTGTGGACCGTAAATAAATAGCGGATTGTAATCGCCGCGCGGTGCCTCGGCCACTTTTCGTGCTGCGGTACAAGCCAGTCGGTTGCTAGGTCCTGCAATAAACGTATCGAACGAGTAACGCGGGTTCACCTTGATGCCAGTACAATTTGACTTCGCAGTCCTGCTACCTGCGCGCGTATTGGAGGTTTGAGGCGGGGTCTGCACCTGTTTCGCCACTGGAGGCGTCTCGATTTCGAGGGGTAGCACCTCTTGTCCAACATCAACAGGTGCGGCTCGATTTGCCTGACCAGATTTCAGCACTACAATGCGAAGCTCCAAACCCTGCACATCGAGGTGAAATTCAAGGGCACTGCGAATAGCATTCGAGGCGCGTCGCATGACCCAGTCGCGAGCAAAAGTGGAGGCAACGCCAAGTTCGAAGATGTTGTTTTCGTATTTTAGTGGAACGGCAAACAGCAAAAAGCCAGTGTTGGTTACTTCTGTTACTCGACTGCTGACCATTGCGAGGCAGAGCTTCCATATTCGCTGCAGTTCTGCGGATCTATCCCTGTTATCCTGTTCGAGATGTCCGCTCACCGGTAGTTTTGCCTTTCGTCCGCACCGTTCGCCTTATGGCAAATCCTAGCGGCTCTTCAATGGTCCCACTACGTGTTTAACCGCGTAGCAGTGGGCGGATTATAGCAAATATACAGGGTAGTGCGCAAGGTAAAATGGCAACAATTTTTGAGAATAAATCTTACCAGTTGAGTCAGAAACCCACTATATGTAGCGTATTTAAAGCAGCAGATACACTACCAGTGGATTGGCGTAGATTAGCATGACGAGCAAAAAAACTGCTGCTAAAGTGCCTTGCCGCTGAGATATTGCACCACTGAGTCTATATCGATTTTCTGCTGTTCCCCGGTCGTACGTTCTTTTAGTTGAACCGTTCCAGAGGCTACTTCATCCTCGCCTATGATGATATAGAAGCGACTTCCTAAATCGTCGGCTCGTTTAAATTGCCGTCGGAAATTCTTGCCTAAATAGTCCATATCCGCTGCGATGCCACTGCTTCGCAGCGAGTGGAGCAATGTAACTGCCGTAGTTCGCACTGCGGGTTGTTCCCCAGCCGTAATGATGAACGCGATTGGGGACTCATCCTCCTGAGGGGGTTGAATGCCCAGTGCCTCCAGTGCCAACAGGCACCTTTCCATGCCTATTCCAAAGCCCAGGCCCGGCACTGCTGTACCGCCGCATTCTTCGACGAGTCCATCGTAGCGGCCGCCTCCGCCGAGAGCGTCCTGTGCACCCAATCCTTCACCTTTGATTTCAAATACAGTGCCCGAATAGTAGTCGAATCCGCGCACCAAGCCATCGTCTATCGCGAATGGGATATTCAATGCCGCAAGGTAGCCCTGAAGCTGTTCAAAATGCTTACTGCTGTCGTCTGTTAGGAAGTCCCTCAAAACGGGTGCACCGGCTAATATAGCAAGATCCCGTTGGTCCTTGGTGTCTAACATCCTTAAGGGGTTGACCTCATAGCGCATCTTACCCTCTTCGCTAAGGTGCTGTAGCGAAGGTGCAACGTACGCTTTCAGCGCCTCTCTATATCGGGCACGGCATTCAGCCGTACCTACCGAATTGATATGGAGCTTGCAGCGTACACCTAAGCTCGTGAAGAAGTTCATGGCAAGCGCGAGTACTTCGGCATCAATTGCAGGATCGTGCGCGCCAAAGACCTCTACCCCCAGCTGTTGATGCTGTCGGTAACGGCCTTTCTGTCCCCGTTCATAGCGAAAGTTCTGACCAATGTAGTAGAGCTTCAAGAGACCGTGTTCAGCAAAAAGCCCATGTTCTATGCATGCGCGCACTGCCGGTGCTGTTCCCTCTGGCTTCATTGTCAGCGAACGTTCACCACGATCTACGAACGTAAACATCTCTTTGCTCACAATATCCGTAGCTTCGCCAATACTGCGCTTAAAGAGCTCTGTAGGCTCAAGAATGGGTGTGCGGATCTCTCGATAGCCTGCTCGCATCACCATCTCACGAAAATGACGTTCGACAGCCCTCCACCGTGCGGTAGTGAGCCAGGGCTCTTTCGTTGAGGGATAAGGCAGAACGTCGTACATGTATGGTGGAGCGGCATATCGCATGGAAGTAGGCCATCCTTTGCAATCTTAGTAGTGGAAACAGTGTACGGTGTAAAGGCGGGCAGAGTCAAACGAGGGATGAAGCCGAAGCTCCATCCCTCGTAAATTTACCCTGAACTTACCGGGCAAAATGTAGTCTAGTAGCGGCCAAAACCACCGCGGTCGCGATCGCGTCCGCCGCCGCCACTTCCACCGCCGCCAAAACCGCGGGGTCTGTCGTCGCGAGGTCGAGCCTCATTCACGGTGAGGGTGCGACCCCCCATCTGTGCGCCGTTCAGTGTGGCGATCGCCTGATCCGCCTCTCCGTCGGAGTTCATCTCGACGAAACCGAAGCCACGAGCCTGGCCCGTGTATTTATCGGTGACGAGGGTTACCTCTTTGACGCCACCAGCAGCAGAGAAAAGATTGGCAACGTCCGTTTCGGTGACCGAATAGGGTAGTCCGCCCACATAGATGCGCTTAGCCATAGTTGTTCACACTCCTCAATTAGGGACCTAGCACGAATTTCTAATTTGATAATATCGTGCATCTTAACACGCGGTCACGTGTTGATACGAACAGGAGCAGAAACCGTCAGACAAGTGGGGGGCGATTCGACCTTCCGAAACACCAACACTCTCGCAGGCACAACTTCGCTCGTTCAGATACCGTGAAACCGTTCAAAAATAGTATATCAGGCATTATTCGTGGTGTCAAGCGATTATTTTATCTTTAGGGCTGATATTTTATACAAAATTTGCTTTAATACTGTCCTTTACGCAATTTGGATTGATCGCACCGCAAAACTCGTACTTGATTTGGGATTTGAGATTATGACTAGTTAAGCCGCATTTCATTTCGCAGCGTGCAATGCCATGCTAAGAGACTTAAATAGGATAAGCCCATCCGCGGAACCCAAGAGCGTACTGCATGCGCGTTCAGGATGTGGCATCATGCCCAGTACATTGCGCCCTTCATTGCATATGCCTGCAATGTTGTTTAGGCTGCCATTGGGATTGCCATCGCTGTCTACTTTAGAAGTACTGGTGTACCGGAAGATGACCCGCTGCCTGCTCTCTAACTCTGCCAGCACGTCGGCGTCGGCAACATAACACCCTTCGCCGTGGGCTATGGGGATACTGGCAACAAAATCCTTGGCATAGTGAGAGGTGAACGGCGTATCGCTGCTCTCCACGCGCACTTGAACAGTCCGACAAATGAACTTGCAGTTGGAGTTACGCACAAGTGCACCCGGGAGCATGTGAGCCTCGCACAATATCTGAAATCCATTGCATATTCCGAGGACGATGCCGCCTCTCTCGGCGTGTCTACGTACCTCGTCCATAACGGGGGCAAACCTTGCGACGGCGCCACAACGCAGGTAGTCACCGTATGAAAAGCCACCTGGAATGACTACAATGTCGCTGCGTTTAAGGTCGGGCTCCGCATGCCACAGGTAGTTGACATCGCATTGAAGCAGATCCTTTATTACGTGGTATGCGTCTTGATCACAGTTTGAGCCTGGAAATCTTACCACTCCAAATCGAGGCATTTGGCTCAAGGCAGTACCTCAATGTCGTAGTTTTCAATGACCGTATTTGCCAGAAACCTCTGGCACATTTCCGTAACCTGCTCTTCTACGTTTGCGGCATCATCGGCGAGGCTTAGTTCAATAACCTTACCTATCCGTACGCCCTCTACCTTGTTGTAACCCAGGGCGTGCAGACCGTCTTGCACTACCTTGCCTTGGGCGTCTAACAAGCTTGGCTTTAGCGTTACCAAAACTTTTACTGTCTGCATCTGTTCTCCTGAACATCCTTTGTGTAAACGACAATTAGGACGCTTGCAATCTTTCAAGTACAGAGTCGTTACTAAGTCCCTCAATCTGCAGGGTTTTAAGGCGGCTGGTGTGACCCTTTAGTATTGTAACGCGGCTAGGCGGTATATCCAGCGCCTCTGCGAGCAGTTTAATGAGTGAGGCGTTTGCCGCTCCGTCCACCGGCGGAGCCGATACCCTCGCCTGCAAAACACCATCGCTTACGCCTGTAATGGCGTTGCGACCGCCTCTAGGTGTAGTACGAACCACGATCGTGGCGCTAAGCGACAAGGCCCGCTTCCCCTGCAACCGACATAGCCTAGTAGTGTCTCTTCTCTTCCCACTTCCAGGCGGTTTCAATGATGGCGTCCAGATTTTGGAAGGTAGGAGCCCAACCTAGCACGGCGCGAGCCTTGGCTGCACTCGCCACAAGGCGCGGTGGATCACCTGCACGACGGGGTTCATTTACACGAGCAATTTTGCGACCACTAACCTTCTCGCAAATGCGCAGCACCTCATTAACCGAGTAACCTTGTTCACTACCCAAGTTAAAGATATCGCTATCTGCGCCTTCGCGCAGGCGCTTCAGGGCCAATTGATGGGCCTGTGCGAGGTCCAAAATGTGGATATAGTCACGGATGCATGTGCCATCAGGCGTATCGTAATCGGTGCCGAAGACCGAGATTTGAGGTCGCTTACCCTGCGCCACCTGAAGCGCAATCGGGATGAGATGAGTTTCGGGGTCGTGGCTCTCGCCAATACGTCCCTCCGGATCGCCCCCTGCAGCGTTGAAATACCTTAGCGCTACAAATTTGAGACTGTAGGCAAGTGAATATGCCTTGAGAATCTGTTCAACAAAGTATTTGCTCTGCCCGTACGGGTTGATGGGTGCCTGCGGATGCAGCTCATCCATTGGAACTGTCACTGGGTTGCCGTACGTGGCACAAGTTGAGCTGAAGATGAACTTGTTGACTCCATGCCGCCTCATCGCTTCCAGTACAGCTAATGTTGCCACGGTATTGTTCAGGTAGTATTTGGCAGGGTCGGTTACAGACTCCCCAACGTAGGCGTAAGCTGCAAAGTGAACCACAGCGTCGATGGGATACCGGGTAAAAATCTCGTCCAACAGTTTAGGGTCACCCATATCTCCGACAATAAGGGGTACGCCCGCTGGGACTGCCTCTTTGTGCCCATAGACCAGGTTATCGAGCACTATAGGCTGCTCACCGTGTTCTTTGCAGTACAGTACGAAGTGGCTGCCAATATACCCTGCTCCACCTGTTACCAAAATCATCTAAGAAGATCCTCTCAATCCGTAATTCTGTACTTTAATATTGTCCAGATGGCTTGCACACCATCTTTCCAACCAATTTTCTTGCCTTCATCGTAGTCACGGCCGCTGTAGGAGATTGGGACTTCGTAAACGCGGCATCGGCGTTTCGCTACTTTGGCGGTAATCTCCGGCTCGAAATCGAAGCGATTACATCGCAATGGAATGGATTGTATAACCTCTCTCTTGAACACTTTGTAACACACTTCCATATCGGTGAGGTTCAAGTTGGTCAGCATGTTGGAGAGAAGCGTAAGTAACCCGTTTCCAATTCGATGCCAGAAGAAGTGTACGCGATGAGCACCTCCACCCAGGAACCTGCTGCCGAAAACGACATCGGCCCGGCCGTCGAGCAGCGGTTCAAGCAGGTTAAAATACTCCCGTGGATCGTACTCCAGGTCGGCGTCCTGAACAATGAGGTAATCGCCTGTAGCGGCTGCAATTGCAGTTCGGATTGCAGCCCCTTTCCCGCGGTTCTTTTCGTGATATAGCACCTTAACATCTGCGTATCGGCCCTCAATCTCCTTGCGCATGAGATCGATTGTGCCATCCGTGCTTCCATCATCTACGAGGACGACCTCTTTTTTAATCTCGACTTCTCTAACACGCTGCAACAGTTCCAGCAACGTACCCACTTCGTTGTAGACCGGAATTAAAACCGACAGTGTGTAATCTGTTGGTAAAGCACGCCGGCTAAATTTAAGTGCTGACGGAGCCGGTATATCATCCGGCTGGCTACTCTGACCGTTTGCAGGCTCCTGAATCAAGTTAAAAAGCTCCATGAATATATACTAAATTAGGTATAGATTACCCTAACTGCATTCAAAGTGGTGCGTTGAGCGCTGGATGCGTTTTGCAACGGTAGCACGGTCGTGCAAGCTCGCGCAGTTGTTAGGGTAGTTGCTCCGTAAGTGGGCGATGCTTATCGGATGGTTCAGCAAGGGCTGTAAGGCATGAGGTACACTTTGACAGACTAAAATTAAACTAAACAGTATGAAAGAGGGTGCATTTTAGAGATGCGTACGTGGAACGTGGCCGTAGTGGGCTCTACGGGAGCGGTTGGAACCGAATTCCTAAAGTTACTTGAGACCAGGGAGTTTCCGCTCAAAACCTTGAGATTGTTAGCCTCGGCGCGATCTGCCGGGAAGACTGTGGAATTCCACGGGCGTACATATGTGGTTGAAACGCTGACTGCCTCCTCATTTAGCGGTGTTGACATTGCCTTTTTTTCAGCAGGTGGCAGTCGTAGCAAGGAGTTTGCTCCTCACGCTGTGGCCGCAGGTGCTCTAGTAATTGATAACTCATCGGCGTACCGAATGGATGCGAAGACGCCTTTGGTTATTCCGGAGATTAACCCGGAGGACATCGCCTTAAACTCGGGAATCATTGCCAATCCTAATTGCTCAACGATTATTATGTTGATGGCGGTTGCACCGTTGCGCAAGCTTGGAGCGATTAAGCGAGTAGTCGTTTCAACCTACCAGGCTGCCAGCGGCGCCGGAGCACAGGCAATGAACGAGCTGATAGAACAGACATCCGATGTACTTCACGACCGTCCCGTTGCACCGAAGGTATTTCCCTATCCCATAGCGTTCAACCTGTTTAGCCATAATACTCGAATTGACGATTCGGGATACAACGAGGAAGAGCGCAAAATGATCCTGGAAACGCGCAAAATACTTCATGACAGCCATTTTCGGGTGTCGGCTACGTGCATTCGTGTGCCGGTGCTAAGGGCTCATTCGGAGTCGATTAATGTCGAGTTCGTGGAAGGTTGCCGTCCTTCGCTTGAGCAGATCCGCGCTGTGTATGCAGAGACTGCTGGCGTTAAGGTAGTGGATGATCGCGAGGCAAATTACTTCCCCATGCCGATTGAGGCAAGCGGAAAAGATGATGTATTGATAGGTAGGCTGCGCTACGATGACTCGTGTGAAAATGCCGTTGATATGTTCGTTTGTGGCGACCAGATACTCAAAGGGGCGGCTCTTAACGGGCTGCAGATTGCAGAATATTGGATGAGGAGCGCGTAATGAGTGCATCTGCGCCTTTTGGCCAGGTATTAACAGCGATGGTTACGCCGTTTACTGCGAATGGCGAAATAGACGAGGCAGGTGTGATAGCACTGGTGGAGCACCTGCTTGCAAACGGTTCCGATGGTATCGTTGTTTGTGGTACTACCGGTGAATCGCCCACCTTATCGCACGAAGAAAAACTGAGGCTGTTCACTCTGGTGAAGCGTTGTGCAGGGGGCCGGGGATTCGTAATCGCCGGTACCGGGAGTAATGACACCGCTGCGTCGGTGGCCCTTACGCGGGAGGCAGCTGAAATTGGAGTGGACGCCGCACTGCTCGTGGTACCGCCCTACAACAAGCCTTCGCAAGAGGGTTTGTACCAACATTTTGCCGCCATCGCGAATGCCGTGCCTAAGATGAACTGCATTCTGTACAATGTACCTCCGCGAACTGCACAGAATTTAGAAGCGAGTACGTGCATCAGGCTTGCAAACAGTATTTCAAACATAGTTGCTGTGAAAGAGGCTTCTGGTAACCTCGTTCAGTGTGCAGAGATAGCTGCCGGTGTAAATAGCAATTTTGCGCTGTACAGTGGCGACGACGGTCTTGCTCTGCCAATGCTGGCGGTTGGGGGGTGCGGGGTGGTTAGCGTAACATCGCACCTGGTTGGCACAAAGCTCAAGGCAATGCACACTGCGTTTTTCAAGGGAGACCTGAACGCAGCCGCAAGGCTAAACGCGGAAATGCTGCCGGTGGTGCGCGCGTGCTTTCAGCCAACAACTCCCAGCCCTGTGCCTTTGAAAGCTGCTTTGAACATGCTGGGGCTTCCGGGCGGAACTGTGCGACTGCCTCTTGTTTCGGCTACTGATGCAGAGAGTGAAAAGGTAAGGCAGATGTTGATCCAGCAGGGACTTCTTAGCCAGTAGGTAACTAGTTGGCAATGGTATGAGGCAATGCCGCGCGTTCGCTTCTCGGCGACAATCAGCGTGGTGAGACGAAAAATTTGTCGCACGATCGACAATAGTATTGACCCAAATGGAATGAGGGAAAATTGAGCGAGACACAAGAGAGACTACACATTCTCTCACTAGGCGGAAGCGGTGATATTGGTAAAAATATGCTGGCCTTTCATTACGGCGATGACATTGTCGTGGTGGATTGCGGCGTGATGTTTCCCAATGAGGAGCAACCAGGTGTCGACCTCATCATCCCAGACATTACTTACCTGTTAGAAAACCGGGAAAAGGTCCGCGCTATATGCCTCACCCACGGCCATGAGGACCATGTTGGAGCGCTTCCTTTCGTTCTCAAACAGTTGCCAGTGCCAGTTTACGGCTCGCCTCTCACTCTAGGCATGGTTCGCACAAAGCTTGCGGAGCACGGTCTCGCATCCGCCGTAGAGTTTATATCCTATCCTGATCGGGAAGCCGTGGCATTTGGAGCGCTAACTGTTGAGGCGGTACATGTCACACACTCGCTTCCTGATACAGTGAGCCTGGTTATTAAGTCACCTGTAGGAACCGTAGTTCACACCAGCGATTTTAAGATAGACCAAACACCAATCGACAACCACATTTGCGATACCGCGCGCTTTGCACAGCTTGGAGAAGAGGGAGTTAAGCTTCTTATTTCTGATAGCGTGAACGTGGAGCGCACGGGCTGGTCGCCATCGGAAAAAAGCCTGGTGCCGGTTTTCGACAGGTTTATGCAGCATTCGCCAGGCCGCGTGATCGTGGCGACCTTTGGTTCTAACCTACACAGAGTACAGACCGTTTACAACATGGCCGTTCAGCACGGTCGAAAAGTGGTTATCTTCGGCCGCTCTATGACACAGAACGTAGCAACCGCGCGGCAACTTGGATTTTTAAATATAAGCGACAAGCACCTTATTCGAGTGGAAGACCTTTCAAAATACGAGCCCCACGAGGTCGCTATTTTAACGACTGGTAGCCAGGGTGAGCCACTTGCGGGCCTTACGCGCATGAGCCGTGACGCAGGATCGAAAATTCAGATTCAGCCCAGCGACACAGTGATCCTTTCATCAACCCCTATCCCTGGCAACGAGGACATGGTGTGGCGCGTAGTGAACCGCATCTTTAAGCTAGGCGCTAGAGTGATATATGAACACATTCAGAATGTGCATGTATCCGGGCATGGTTACCAGGAAGAGCTGAAGCTTATGATAAACCTGACCCGTCCCGAATTCGTTGTACCCTACCATGGTGAACACCGCCATTATGCCGCGTACAGGTCCATGGCCGCAGAAATGGGGTATCCGCCCGAGCAAATCCTAACGTTCGAAATTGGACAGGCACTGGAAATGGATGAGGAGGGTGTTCGTACCTCAGACATGGAATTCCCCCATGGCAGTGTACTCGTGGATGGTATTTCGACGGGCGGTGTAAGTGATGCAGTACTTCGGGACCGCAGACACCTGTCTCAAGACGGAACGGTCATTGTCACTCTCAGTATGGATAGAGGTACTGGGGAGATACTTTCCGGTCCGGATCTCTTGTCTCGCGGCTTTCTCCATCCAGAAGACAGCAGTGAGATGTTCGAAGAGGCTGCCGAGCGCATCGTCTCTGTCCTCGAGGATCTGCCGGCTGCGGAAGGCAGCGACCTTGACACCGTGAGGATGGTAGTACACGATACTGCGGCGCGCTATCTGCGTAAGCGAACGGGAAGACGCCCGGTGGTGGTTCCGGTTGTGATGGAGATCTAGCTGGTACGGTGCTGTGCGCTATACTAGTGAACGTTATACTTGCAGATCCTTACTCCAGGCACGCATCTCCTGCAGGGCACGGTCTGCCTTTAAGCGGGCCTTTTCTCGTTTGTCTTTAATCGTAGTCGGCAGTTCCGGTACAATTCCCCAGTTAGAATTCATTGGTGAAAAATGGCGCGCATCGGTATCAATAAGGTAACGGCATAGCGAGCCTAACACGGTATTGGCAGGTGGGACTACGGGCTGTTGTCCATTGAGCAGCCGCGCAGCGTTTATGCCTGCAATCATCCCTATGGCAGCGCTTTCCAAATAGCCTTCCACGCCGGTCAGCTGTCCTGCAAGAAAGATGCCGCTATCGTTGCGAAGACCACACCCCGGCAGTAATGCTCGTGGTGAATTCACATACGTGTTGCGGTGAATGACGCCATACCGCACAAACTCGGCGTTTTGCAGGCCCGGTATCATGCGCAATACTCGGCTCTGCTCACCCCATTTAAGTCGTGTTTGAAAGCCTACCAAACCCCACAGCGTGCCTTCGCGGTTCTCTTGCCGCAACTGTACTACAGCATAGGGCCGTCGGCCGGTTTTAGGGTCCTCCA
>DAIDKH010000008.1 GCA_027450145.1 Chthonomonadaceae bacterium
ACACGGTGATTTACAATGTTAACGGCCACTGAGTGGGCATGCCTTGCGTAGACAGAACCTGCTAACACTAATTGGCCATGCACCAGTTTGAACACGGTGACTACTCCGCCCTCAGACGCAACATAGAGCAGACCGGGTACAGGATCGAACTCCAGAACGTCAGGATTATTGCCAACTGGTAACGCCTGCTTAATCTTATCATCCTTAAGGTTCACAACTAACAGCTGCGAATTATCCTGACACGCGATAAAGATTAACCGCTTTGGGGAATCAAGGTACATACCATGTGGTGCCTCACTACCAGGAAGCGGCGTGTACGACATGACTTTCAGATTGCGGGGGTCAATCCTCGCCAAGCAGTTGATAGTCTGCACAGCTACCAGAATGGTCATTGTCACTGGATCAAACAGTGTATTCCCGGCCTCGCCTTTTAGGGAGATCCGCCGAACCACGTGGTTTGTTGCGCAATCAACCACCCAAACCGCCCTTCCTGCCTCGTCGGATACAAATATTCTGTCGTCAAACGGATCCCAAGCTATCCCATCCGGAAAAACAGGCCCGCCAATCGTAGTAATGCGTCGCAGCGATCGATCGTTAATAACGCTTATGGAATGCGTACCAGGTGTCGACGAATATAGTCTATTGAGGGATGGTACATCCAACACTCCAGTACAGTCTGGATAGCCGTTCAACAGATTTTGAATGATATCTTTCGTCGTATTAAAGGCAATTATTTGACCGGAACCCATGTGAGAAATGAAATCAATTCCTGTTATCGAATTCAGATTTTGGTAATCGAACCTGGATGGGCTGCCCGGTAATGGAATGACAGCCACTATAGTCAATGGCACTTTACGAGCAGGATGATTGCTACCCATTGTGAAGGTACTGTGTAATGCCAGGATGATGCCCGTTATGACGGGAAGGTACAGCTTTAGTTGTGTTCTGTTCACGGTTGCAATTCCTTTCTTATCTAATTACCAATGCAGATTCAGTATGAGATTGATGTTGCCGGCCTCATGAACGCAACTGCTTACCGTACCTATCAACTTGTGCAATGCAGCACTTGCCCGTTGGGTTGTTAACCTCGGCGCTGGGATAGGTAGCATTGCGCTGCTCCAAAAAAATTATGAAGTACGTGGCCAAACCGATGGGCTAACCGTGATTGAAAGGAGTTAATGATCTGATATCGCTGCCTCACCAAGTAAGCAAGCCTGTAAATCGAGCGCAAATTCGGCAATAATTTCAACGGTCGGTGGTCTCGTTTCGTTCGGAAACAAAGCGTTGCGGGGTAAACCGGTAGATACTTTCACGGGCGGAGCGGTTTTCATGAGCCTATTATCAGCGCCTTTGTTACCTGGTCATTGCTCTAATTTACTCCGACTCCCGTAAGGCTGTACGTATTAACAGCGGCGTCAGAAGAAGCTGAGATGATTTCGGTCGATTCCAACATAGCTGGGTCGATCCTTTTTCGCCCGACGTGTAATACGCACGTGGATTGACATTTTCACTGCCCCAACAATTATAGTCACATAGGGTGCGCCAAGCTTGGTTTGATGCAATTAAGTGCGTAACTTTGGTACTCACACCAGTAATTACCGTAGATGACCGTCGCACGATCGTCCATTGTGGTAACAACGAAGAGTCAGGTACCATGTGTAGTGTGAGATCGATACTTCATGTCCTAAGGTTTTTAGATTTCCAATGCCAAATAATCGCATAACCTGCATTAAACAATGAAACTAAGTATGAAGTAATCTTCGCGATGAAATGCCATTTTACTATTTGCCATTCGCAATGTGGAATCCGGCCGCAACGATGGTATTACGAATTTCGGGCCTCGCTAATTCCTTACCGTTATAATCGACCGTCACAGTTTTGTGGGTAAAATCAGTCGTCACAGAATAGACGCCTCGCATGCCACGTAATGACCTGGTAAGGGTAACAGTGCACGCACGGCAGGTCATATTCTTTATTCGCCACTTCACTACGTTATAGGTAGCAGGTAATATACCAGCGGATGACTTCTCCGATGCTTTAGATGCCCTGCTTAAGAGGGCCGGATAGGCCATCGCGTAGATGGCAAGAACTAAAGAGATCCACAGAATCGCTCTGTTAACCCTCGTTTTATTTGCGTTTGTGCTGCAGCAACTTTCCTCACATTCCGTGTTTTGATGCGGCCTGTAACTTAAGTAAAATCCCCCGCCCAGCATTACTAAACTCATCGTCATGAACATCGGCCTGTACGGATCCAGTTTCGTGCCAAGGCCAAGTGCACCGGCGCTTGTAACGCCTATTATAGCTGGGAGAATACAACAAGCAGATGCAGCTAAACCTGCTAGCACCGCACCAAAAAGAACCGCAAAACGCCTCATTTCATAAGTCCCTGTACATATTTACTAACATGGCCGAGGCAGCACTTTCCAGATGGATTATTGATGTCGCAAGCGCAACGATGGGCTTCAATGTGCTGCGCTATGATATCCACCACCGTAGAATTCCCCGTGGCCTCATACTCATCACGCACACTATTCTGAGTGTAGCCAAAGCAATAACAGAGAGCAACAGGATCCTCAGTCTCCTTTACACCTATCCTCATTTTTACGTCACTTTTGGTGAATGTACTTAATCCGTCTTGGCTAAAGTAGACGATGGTGCAATCCCTTTCGCTGCAGAAGAAGTATTCGCACTCCGCCAGGCGCGCCAAAGCTGTTGGAACCAGGATTGCCTTCACCGTCTGGCGGGAGACTGGTGCTGATTGCGTACCGCACACTGGGCAAGGTATTGAATTCATGGTTGGTTCTCCACTCGAGACCGCATATGCTCCAGCAAAAGCGCCACCTGCCCTTGCCCTGCGCCAGGAAGGACGCTGTATGAAGCAAACTTGCCCTCCTTCTTGGCCCTCACAATTCCAGTTAGAGTTAGCAATTTGAGGTGGTAGGAGACTGCGGGCATCGAGATTTGGAATAAAGTGGAAAGTTCACAAACACACAGCGGTTCAATAGATAACGCAAATAAAATGCGAAGCCGAACGGGATCTGCAACGGTTTTGTAAAACGTCGCGGCCAGTTCAATATCGTCGTCTGCGGGCATACGTGGTGCGACACGTGCTATCCGGGTGGGATCGTCGTTATAGGCATCGCATACCAAATCCGTGCGATCCGTGCTTAACAGTAAAACCAATTGAGCTCACCTCCGTTGCATCCATACGTCTCCATAAACGCAACAGTTCCACATTTGTTTAATTGTCTGACCGTATCTTACCTGGTGAGACATCACCTGCTAAGCACATGGTTGGAAATGACCGATGTTGTTTGCAGGCTCCGTGCAACACATTCAACGTAAATATTTATTGCTCGGCCATCTGTTCGGCAAGCATATCGGCCGCTAACACAGCCTTGCTGCCAAGTTCCTTGGAATTGCATAGTGGAGTATTAATGACCGAGTAGGCACGCCTTTCGAGGTATACTTAATATAATTTTCGATTGACGCTGTAGTCACTTCCTATTCTTTGGGCCAAAAGGCATTGATGCTCTCCTCTTCAACTAACTCACATGTTCTTCATGCCGTAATACCAGCCGCTGGTTTAGGCACCAGGCTCAGACCAATTACGCGTGTTTTACCCAAAGAACTTCTCCCTGTTGGGCGACGTCTATTGGTAGACTACGTGATTGAGGAGCTTAGGACGTGTGGCGTAACCCATGCGCTCTTCATAGTTTCGGAGCAGAAACCACAAATTCAACAATACCTAGGCAGTGTGGTGGGCACAGATACCGACGAACTTCCGGCGCTGCACATCGACTACGCATTTCAGCGGGAACCGCGTGGCTCGGGCCATGCCGTACTCTGCGCCAGTGAGTGGGCGAAAGGAGAGTCGGTGGCAGTAGTATTTGGCGACTGCATAATCGAGTCTGCCGATACCATTCCGCCACTTGCGCGCCTAATGAATGTATTTAATGCCAAGACCGCAAACGCGGCCATCCTTGTGGAAACGGTGAATAGTGACCAGGTTCACAAATATGGAATCGTCGACCCAGCGCCTGGAGAGAGTGCGGAGCTCGACGTGCCGTTTCAGTTGCGGGATATAGTTGAGAAGCCTACCGCACAAACAGCGCCTTCTAATAGGGCGGCTGCTGCGCGGTGGGTCATTTCCAGCGAGGTAATGGAGGAGCTGAGGCATACCCCAAACGATTCGCGGGGTGAAATAAACCTTCCAGATGCCATTCGCCGCGTTCTGGGTCGAGGCGGAAGTGGCTGGGCAGTACCTTTACGTCACGGTGAGGCCAGGAGGGACATAGGATCACCCGAATCGTACATGGAACAGTTCGTGCGGGTAGCCCTTCGCGACCCCGCAATGGCCCACAAATTTGGCAGCGAGATCTCACGCTAACAGGGAATTACCTGGCAGCACCCATGATTGCGCCGGCTTGTGGTTCATGCCGCGCTCTTTAAAGGTATATTTATAGCGGAAAGTTTAATGCATGTCACATTAGACCTCCCGCTGAAGTAAGATGGATTGCGGGCTTCGTTCGTAAGTTCGCACATTTCATCATGTTGGGTGGGTGTTAGAAGTTTAGGGTAGATTGTCTTATCGGCCCGCGGCGATGCTCACGCCCTGGCAGGGGAGGAACGCTTGAGAGTACCACTCGCAGATCTGCGAGCGCAATATACTGAGCTAAAAGCAGAAATTGACAGCGGTATCGCTGCAGTGCTTGAGAGCGGTAATTATATCGACGGCGAGAACGTCACACGGCTGGAAAACCTGGTCTCAGAGTTATGCGGAGCCACTTACGGTATTGGAGTAGCCTCTGGCACAGATGCACTTGTGTTATCGCTGGTCGCCTGCGGCGTAAAATCGGGCGATGAGGTTATCACAACACCATTCACCTTCGGAGCAACCACGGAGGCAATTGCTCTTGTGGGTGCGCGCGCGGTCTATGTAGATATTGACATTTGCACCTACAACCTCGATATTTCGAGTATAGAGTCCGCCGTTACCGACCGCACCACTGCAATTCTGCCGGTCGACCTGTTTGGCCAGATGGCAGACCGTACCGTTCTGCACGAAGTCGCCCTTCGACACAACCTTAGAATCATCGCGGACTCCGCACAGGCAATAGGAGCCAAACAGCTGGGCCGTCCTGTGGCGGCTGATGCTGATGCCACCACGCTTTCGTTCTATCCCACCAAGAACCTTGGAGCATGCGGCGATGCGGGGATGGTTCTAACCCATGACTCTGAACTCGCGGCCCGGGTCAGAAGTCTCCATGCCCATGGACAGAGCAGCTATGGATATTTCGAACGGGTTGGATACTGCAGCCGATTAGACACAATACAGGCCATCATACTGCTAGCAAAACTACCACACCTGGAGAAATGGAACGCTGCGCGCCGAGCTCATGCGGCACTTTACAACGAGTTGTTGGCAGATTGCGCGATTGGACTTCCCGGTGAGGAGGCGAATAACTACCACATCTATCATCAGTACACCATTAGGTATGCAGATAGAGATGGCCTCAGGAACTTCCTCAAATCGAAGGACATTGACAGCAAAGTCTTTTATCCTCATGCGATGCACCTGCAGCCGGCATATGCTTACCTGGGATACCACCAAGGCGACTTCCCAGCAGCCGAACGCGCAGCGCGGGAGGTTCTATCAATTCCAATCGTCCCCGAATTAACCATCGAACAGATCGAATATACGGCAGCTCAGATTCGCACCTACGTAGGCACATAGTGGCCAGTGGGCAAGATTGAACATCAGGCAGGCACTTAAGATGTGCCATGATGTAACTGCAGTAAAGTGCCTACAATTAAATTAGTATGTTCCTAAAGAACTGCGGCGCTGTAACTCAAACGCATTGGTTATCTGGCAGAGGAGTACAAAGTTTATGCGTGCGATGATTCTTGCGGCTGGTGTTGGCTCACGTTTAGATCCCCTAACTCGAAATGTTCCCAAGCCTATGGTTCCCATTCTCAACCGGCCCGTTATGGAATACCTCATCACCCTCCTTCGCAAACACGGCTTCACCGAAATCATGGTTAATCTCCACTATCTTGGTGACCAAATTGCACAGTATTTTGGCGACGGAGCTAAATGGGGCGTACAAATCCACTGGTCGTTTGAGGATCAGTTGTGGGGTGATGCTGGTAGCCTTAAGCGACAAGAGAGCTTTTTTCGCGACGAAACCTTTCTTGTAATTGGTGGCGATGACCTTACGGACATGGATCTCACGAGGGTAGTAAAAACCCATAGAGAAAAAAACGCATTGGCAACCATCGCGCTTTCACTCGTAGATGACCCCAGTGAATACGGCATTGTGCTAATGAACGAAGAGAGCCGCATTACACGATTCCTGGAAAAACCAAAGGGCGAGGTTATTTTCTCTAATACAGCGAATACCGGTGTTTATGTGTTTGAGCCAGAGATTTTTGAACTAATACCCCACGGCGTCTTTCATCTTTTTGGTAAGCAGGTCTTCCCGTTGCTTCTCGATCAGCACATGCCTCTGTTCGGCCACTTAACGGCGGCTTACTGGAAGGACGTGGGCAACCTGAAAATCTACCAACAGACACACCGTGACATGTTGCAGGGGCTGGTGAATGTTGAATTTCCGCTCACCGAAGTTCGCAAATACGTATGGATGGGCGAAAATGTCACGATTGATCCTACGGCAGAAGTAGCGTACCCGGTCGCTATTGGCAATAATGTCCAGATCTTGGCAGGTGCGAGGGTTCTCGAGAATACCGTCATCGGAGACGACTGCCAGGTAGAAGAAGGCGCAGTGGTACAGGATTCGATACTTTGGAATGGATCTACAGTGATGCGAAATACGCATCTGGAACGCTGTGTCGTAGGTAGAGATTGCCGCGTGAAAACGAACGCCGCCATATTCGATGGTATCATTGTGGATCCGGGTCGATCTGTAAATGGCAACGGCAGCTGCTAATCCGGTGGCGCACAGAAAAGGCACCGGATCGCGCCCTGCCGACCTCACGGTGCTGTGATTATGCAAAGACCTGCTTCGTTGTTGATACTGCAGTTGTTCTGTATACTGGCGGGTCACACTGCAGTCACCCATTCCAGGATTGCTACAGCCGGCCGGCCTTTAACAGCGCCTAAACAGATGTCGAGGCCCACGGTGCTGACAGGTCGTTTGGCGCTTGTATCCCCTCAGTTGCTAACAGTTACCACGGGTAAAACATCTACCCAGGTGTCCATAACAACAAAGACTCGGTGGTGGCGATCCCGGACACCCAGTCAACCAGAGGCATTTCAACAAAACCAACTGGTAGTCGTCCACGTGCGACACCTGCGTAGCCACCCTACCCCGGTGGCTGTGGAAGTCGCAGATGCGGCATCCTGGAGGTGGTTGGTAATCATACGCAAAACGGCGATGGACCTTACAATCGCTCATATTGGGTCCACAACGCTTACTACCGTCCCAACGACTACCATGCCCGCCATCACCTATGAAATAACGCCGCGCACCAAGTGGGGAAACGACGGAAACGAGGTGCCAGCTAACCCCTTTGTCGCGGGCGACAAGGTATGGATTCTACCGAGATCTAGCGCTGCCCTGGGAGTAGCAGTGCGTGCTGTCGCTGATACCCGCCAGATGTTGATGATTTTAAAGGAGCGACTAGCGCCTGTTATCCACGGTCGTGTTATAGCCGTGGGCGCTTTACCGCGAAGCTTTGAAGTCAGTACGGTTGCAGGCGACAAGCGTACACTTGTTTGCTCGTCGAATCTACTGGTTTTAAACGGCAAAAGAACTGAAACGTGGAACGTTTTGCGAGTGGGCATGCAAGTAGTTGCCCGGCTGCATCGTGACGAGTTGGGTAAACGGGTCGTCTGGAAGATCACCATAGACGCAAGGCATCGATATAAGCGCTAACTCAGGAAGGCGAGAAAGTTTTTCTAATTGTGGCCTGAGCCATTTTCGCTGCTGCCATATCAGCAGGAACCACACTCCGCAGCCTCAACGAAGGCAAGAGTCTTCTCCAGTGAGACGACACCTGCCCACCCACCTGGCGCACAGCAGTTAAGAGCAGCGGCACCAGCTGCGAATCGCACACAATTCGGGATGGGCCAGTCCCTGCCTAGACCGTATAGCAGGCCCGCACGAAATACATCCCCTGCGCCAGTGCAGTCCACCACCTCAGGCGCCTTAATTGCAGGAAGGTGATATCCACTGGATTCTCCAGATTCTGCTACAAAACAGCCCTCCTCGCCATGGGTAATAATAACCGTTTGGCCAAATTGGTCGCGCAGCGTCTGTGCTTTGTACAACAACTCGCTAGGGGACAGTCCCGTAGACAATCTGCTGCTTGAGGTGAGATTAACTTTTGCTGCTCGGCATATTTCAGGGCTATCAAGGAAATCCATCGCCAGTACCTTGCAACCTGCTTGCGCAGCTGCCAGCCCAGTACTCACTCCTGCATGCCATGCATTTGGATCCATGGTGAACCAGTGAACATTTTCCAGGGGCAGGCTCTCCGGCGGTGGTGACCTCATACCGTCAAAGCCGGTACCAAACATGGTACGCTTACCGTCGGGTGTGGCCACACAGGCGCAGAACGGAGTTGATGCGGTATCAGAAATCTCTACAAATCGCATATCAAGCCCTGGAGTATCTCGCTGAATCAACTCCATTAGCTTAATGCCCCTATCATCGATTCCAATCGGATTTCCCGCCAACACAGCGTGAACGCCCCACGTATGAAGTGCCGCGCATGTATTGAGCGCCTCCCCGCCTGAAGTCGTTCGTTCATCTAGAATTGAGGCAAACCCGTCAACCTCTGGTAGTGCTTCCACCCTCCAGATTGCGTCCAAGCAGACAGTGCCATAGACCAGGACATCAATGTGTCGATTATTCATCTTTAGCTCAGTGGTACAGTAAATGCGGCGCCATCCGCTCCTCAAAATTGCTTAGCGAAGGTTGCCATGCGGCCTCAATTTCAGTTAGCGATTTGAGATTGACGACTTCTTCGTATACCGACCGATTTGCGAGTAGCGTCATCAGGCCTTCTGGTATCCATTCGTTTGGGTTGTGTACAAGTAATGCTTGTGCCACACTCAGCCCCAACCGCACGGGGTGTACAACGCTTCTATCCAGAATCTCGAACATCACACCACCACACTGCTCCCCGTGATATTTATTTACGGTAGGGATAAATTTTACCGGAATTGCAGCCACTCCTGTTGGATTGGAATTAAGTGCACGTGCCAGTACTCTACCATCTAACCACGGAGCGCCAATGATCTGAAACGGAGTATCTGTACCGCGCCCCACGGACAGGTTGGTGAACTCACAAAGTGCAACGCCAGGATAGAGCAGCGCCTGAGCGGGCGATCTAAGGTTAGGTGAAGGATTGGTCCATGGAAGCTGCGTGTCGCTCCACCACATGCTACGTTGCAGGCACCGTACGGGCTCTACGGCCAAGTCAACGCCAAGGTTTAACTCGGCGTTATACAGTTGCGCCAGTTCACCCACGGTGAGACCGTGTCGCAGCGGAATGGGGTGGCATGCGGTAAAGCTCAATAGATCAGGATCGGGCAGAGGACCTTCTGTCAGCAAACCACCAATGGGATTTGGCCGATCGAGGACAAGCATTGGGACCCCGTGTACCGCAGCGGATTTCATGCAAGCCAAAAGTGTAGAAATATAGGTGTAAAACCGACACCCGGCATCCTGTATATCGTAGACAATTAGGTCAACACCGTAAAGGTCTGCGGCTTCCGGCGCAACGCGAGGACCGTACAGACTGATGACCCGAATGCCTGTTAAGGGATCGTATCCATCTGTTATGGGGCAGTCATCCTTGCCGGTTAGCCCATGCTCAGGTGTCAACAGGCATGCAACTTGGACAGCTTGGGTGTTTATGAACACATCAAGAATCGCGTTGCCGTTAACGGTTTTGGCGGTATGGTTGGTTACAAGTGCGACGGTTTTACCGGCGACCGGCGCCAGGCAATTCTCAACGAGCGTATCCAGGCCAGGCAATACGGGATTGCAAGTCATGAACTGGGATAGAGAATTGGTTCGTCTAGCAAGAGATGATCGAAGTCGAACCCGCAGTTAGTGAAGACACGAAAACAAGCATCGACGCACTCGGCATCATACAGACGGGCTCGGTTG
Organism: Chthonomonadaceae bacterium; assembly: GCA_027450145.1. Classification (GTDB taxonomy): domain Bacteria; phylum Armatimonadota; class Chthonomonadetes; order Chthonomonadales; family Chthonomonadaceae; genus JAJZFK01. Next base: position 10,143 of record DAIDKH010000008.1, read on the forward strand.
CACAAAATCTCATCGAGAGCGGGTTCAATCCCGAGAGCTGGACGATAGGGCCGATGCGATGCCATAGCCTCCACCACGTCGGCGACTGCCATGATACGCGACTCCTTGATGATCTCGTTATCGCGCAACCCTTGTGGATAACCAGATCCATCCAGGCGCTCGTGGTGCTGCAGAGCAACTAGCGCAACAGGTGAATCAAACTCGATACCCCGCAACATATTAAAGCCAATCTCTGGATGGGTTCGAATAATCGCCATCTCCGCAGTAGTCAACTTTCCGGGGCGCGTCATAATCTCGCTGGGTACACTTATCTTCCCTACGTCGTGCAACAGTCCGGCTACCTGAACCTGCACCACCTGCTCCTCACTGTAACCAAGTTCACGAGATATTGCACCAGCCAGGGCACCAACTCGTCGCTGATGAGCAGACGTGTACGGATCCCTAACCTCTACAGCGAACGACAATGCACGGACGACTCCCTCCATGCTTCGGTGCAGGCGGGCACTGTCAAGGCGGTGGGCGTCCTCTGCCAAAACCTGAGCAGTAATATCCTGTATATAGATTGCAAGGCCATCTTGCGACGGATAGGCCTTTATCTGAAACCACCTATTGGTATCTGCATAGTATTCGCGAAATGTAACCGCAGTGTGGTGGTGCATCGCCTTTTGGTATTCCGTGAAGAACAGCATTGACTGCTTTTCTGGGAACACCTCCCAAATTATCTTGCCTAGCAGGTCATTGCGCGATCGACCAGTCATCACCTCTGCTTGAGGATTGACATAGGAGAAGCGCCAATCACGATCAAGTGCAAAGTAAGCATCGGTAACACTCTGCAGGACGTTGGTTAACCTGCGATTAGCTCGTCGTAACGCTCTTTCAGCCAGCTTTTTATCATCCTTGGCCTGTGCGGCAACGAGCACGGAGCCTACCACATGAAGCAGATCATCTAGCACATGAAGATCACGGCGGCGCCACTTTTTCTCGGCAGGCGCAGCGATTAGCAAATAACCCAACAACACATCACCAGATTGAAGGCGGGCGACCCACAAACCTGATTCGTCGTCTCGCTCAAGCAACGTATCGATCTCAGTTCGGCCGGTTCGATCCATATGGACGACAGTCCCGGTTCCCTGCACAAGCGTTGCTAGGTCCTCTAGGGCATGTACGGCAGCGGTTGAACTGGTGCCAGCGCTAACGTGCTTAACCACCCCAGAACACAACAACAGTTCAAACCCAGAGTCGCTGCAAGCGCGAACGAGGTCCACTCTCAGGCCGTTTAGGAGTTCCCGTGCGACCAGAATCCCCTCGAGCAGCACTTCGTGAATAGGAACTCCGGAGTTTAGTCGTCTGTAGAGAGCCTCAAGCAGATTGAGTCCTCCAACGGGCACGGTGGACGGAGTTCCTGAGGCCAGGTTTTGAGTAACAATGGCGTGCCTGGTATCTAAAGCGGTGAGATCAGAGTTGTTAGACATGCTATTCCCCGCATTTCTTGCCGCAGAGCTCGTTAGAGAACGATGCATGACGGCCAAAACCAACAATGAAATGAGCAGAATTACGCCACGGGGCTATTGTAGGGATCACGCCGAATTGAGGCACGGTCGAAAACGGTGTTGTAGTGTGCGTTCGCCAAAAGCATGGTGCGGGACACCACTGCCATGGGCTTGCACATGGAGACTGCAGAGTTGAACGCGCATCGAGCGACCATAGTCTCTACTCCTTGTGACTGCCAACCAGCAACATTCGCGACAAACGAGTGTGATGAACGACTTCGAATAGTTGTTTGTGAGTTTATTATAATCTAATGAACACTAAATTTGTGTTATAAAAACGTGAACAACCCTTAATTTGCAATATAATGCACGATAAACGCCTAAATATGTTCAAATTATAGGTGTCTATAGCTAACGCTGTCGCTTCCAATGAGAAATCCACGCGCTTGCTGCCAGTCCATTCGCTCCACCCAACAGGACACCAGCTAATAACATGAAAAAGAGCGTTCCGGGGTGGACGAGCAACAACGCCAGAGCTAACAAGAACCCAATGAGCGGCGAACCATACAGTGCGCCAGCAATGACACCCGCAACTGGCACATTTGCAACGGCAAGGCAAGAACCATAAACCAGTGCGCCACCCCAGGTTACGCCTTTTACTCGCCCGGTAATAACCAGCCAGAACCACTGGCAGCCGTAGAGGATGGCCGCGCCAGGCGCAAGTATTTGGGCTGCGACACGCATACAGACGTGATAGCCTGTACCGTGAGGCAGCACAGGAAGGAAGTGCAGGATATCACTCAACATGAGCGCGATACCCAGCACAATCGTAGAAAGGATATAGTTAACAGCTATTACGGTGAGCAGTGACGCCGAACCGGGCCGGCCATATCTGCCACGCCATCCAAGCCCTGTCACCCTCATGTCGACATCCTTTTTACTTGGCCCCGGCCGTTGCTACAACGTCGAACGCCTTGCCTGCTGCAGAAGCGATGAGGTCTACCTCATTTTCGGTTATAACGCTGCTAAGAAAGGCGGCTTCAAATTGAGAAGGCGGCCAGTAAACCCCGGCGCTCAACATGGCAGCGTGCCACGTTCCAAATTGGTCAGTATTGCATTTACGAGCGTCGGTATAGTTATTGACGGATGGTTCGCGGGTAAAGAAGACCGTTATCATGCTCCCAACCTGCTGTACGGTGACTGGTACTCCGCTTCGGTGGGCTGCTTCACGCAACACATTTGCGACTCGTGCGCCAACCTCATCTAACTGCCTGTAGACTGCGTAGTTATTTTGTCGGCATAACTCAAGTGTGGCAAGACCAGCCGTAACGGCAAGCGGATTGCCAGAAAGCGTCCCCGCCTGGTATACCGGCCCAACAGGTGCAACGCACCTCATGATGTCGATGCGACCACCATAGGCGCCCAAGGGCATTCCGCCACCCAGGACCTTGCCCATAGCTGTCATGTCGGGTGTAATCCCAAAACGCTGCTGAGCTCCGCCGTATGCCAGCCTAAACCCCGTCATCACCTCATCAAAAATCAGGACCGCCCCGCTCGCATTAGTCACATCGCGCAGTGCCTGCAGAAATCCTGGTGCCGGCGGAACACAGCCCATATTTCCCGCAACGGGCTCAACAATTACGCAGGCAATGGAATTTCCATGTGCGGTAAAGGCGGCCTGCAGCGCAGAAATGTCGTTGAACGGTAGCGTCATGGTATCGGCGGTAGCTGCAGGCGGTACGCCCGCACACTCAGGCAGGCCGAATGTGGCAACTCCGGAGCCCGCCTTCGCCAACAGAAAGTCTGCGTGGCCATGGTAATTACCCTCAAATTTCACAATACCAGACCTGCCCGTGTACCCTCTAGCTACTCGAATTGCTGCCATCGTTGCCTCGGTGCCGCTAGAGACGAGGCGCACCATCTCAACCGATGGCACAGCATCCACAATTGCATTGGCCATCTCAACTTCGAGTGCAGTAGGTGCCCCGTAAGACCAGCCGCGAGCCAACTGATCCTGCACAGCTTTCATGACTGCAGGATGTGCATGACCAAACATAAGAGGTCCCCACGAGCCAATGCAGTCCAGAAAGCGATTGCCGTCCTCATCTGTCATCCACGGACCGCAGCCACTCGCGATAAAGGGAGGGTTGCCGCCGACCGCTCGAAAGGCCCGGACAGGAGAGTTAACACCCCCAGGAATTACCGCCTGGGCGCTCTCAAATAACTTAAAAGATCGGTCTCTACTAATATCCATTCATGGTACTTTCCACTGGGTTATCCATCTAATTCATCCGTCACTAATGCCGTGATTTTTGGCCTCACGGCACTCACGGTAGTGGTAAGGATCACAATTAGTTAATAGTGTACACAATATCACCAATGAATTTATTTCAATGACAATTCAAGCAGGATTTTCGCAATCAAAGCCGTAATTATTGTGCAATATTGGCCGATAACCACAATAGGGGGGCGTAATGGAAGATCAAGTGTTTTTAATTTTACATGGCTGGGGCGGTAACAACGAGAATCACTGGCAAGAGCACCTTTTTAACAGGCTCAACAGCTTGAACCTGCCGGTCTACTATCCTGCACTTCCTAATCCCGCCGCACCAGAGACGAATGGCTGGCTTAATTGTATACGTAGGGAGCTAACCACCATCGCTCGAAATCATCCTGACGTACCACTAACTGTTGTGGCACACAGCTTGGGAAGTATAGCCTGGCTTCACTTCGTAGGAAGCATGGCTGCAACCTGCGACCGCATTGCCCAGCGAGTCCTGCTCGTGGCGCCACCGTACATCCTGCCGATGGCGCCACCACCAGATGCTCCACAGACTGTGTCCGACTTCTTTCCCCCGCCTTTATACCCAGCGGCAGTGCATGGAACTGCAGGCGAAACGTGCTTTATATGCTCTAATAATGACGACTATGCCACTTACGAACAGACACAGGGGTACGGTAAAGCACTGCAGATTCCCGTACACCTGCTGAAGGACGCTGGGCATATATCACCGTACTACGGATATGGTAAGTGGCCCTGGGTAGAGGAGTGGTGCCTGGGAAATGCAGACTTGCCCCCCCAACCCAACTAAATATACTGTGGAGAGATAGATTAGTGTGGATAGCTGTAGCTAAAACGGACGAAATCGCTCCGGGCAAATGTAAAATATTCACTCGGCGCAGTCGGGAATATGCCATATTCAACGTCGCCGGCGACTACTACTGCATAGACAACCTTTGCCCACACGCTGGCGGTTCACTGGGGGAAGGCATTATAGAAGGTGATTGCGTGACATGCACCTGGCACTACTGGCAGTTTGACATCAAAACTGGTGAGATGTGCGGTAACCACAACGTACGAGTGAACAGGTTTGCAGTGCGTGACCACGAAGGCGAAATACAGGTTGAAATTGAAGTCTAACCATGGCTACCCGCCGTGCGCAGCTATGTGTAGGGTTGAGGTGCATACCCACTGCTAAACAATAGGTAACTTAGCCTCCGCTCGCCTGTAAGTGGACGTATATTCTGCTGGTGATCATGCCCGGCAATAGCCGTTGTACTCTCTTATTGCAATGCCCGGAACGCCTCAACGGTATACTAAATATAATACTTATCAATGAGTTAAAACAACGAGTGAGGCAAAGGCATGACCGCCAATATAATCAACCCGCAGCCAACGGCACGAGTCGAACGAACCGTCGGACGCGACCTCATGGATATTTTCGAGAAACTTACGGCAGGCGATCGGCTAGACTTCCACGATGGAATTCGGCTGTTTAAGACCGAAAACCTTAATGCGGTGGGCTGGATGGCCAACCTCGTTCGTGAAGCAAAACACGGCGACAGGGCCTTTTACGTCCGCAATCAACATATAAACTACACCAACATCTGCAACAAATTCTGCAAGTTCTGCTCGTTCTACGCCAAAAAGGGCGGGCCGCAGCCCTACGAATTATCGCTCGATGCAGTTAAACGTCGACTGGAAGAGCACATCAATGTACCAATTACCGAGGTTCACATGGTAGGCGGTATCAATCCAAGGCTTCCCTACGAATACTACCTCGACCTACTGAGAACCGTGAAGGAGGTACGTCCAGGCGTTCATATTAAAGCCTTTACGATGGTGGAGCTTGTGGAGATACAGCGCCAGGCCGGCAAACCTCTGCTGGATGTTCTGTTAGAATTAAAGAGTGCGGGTTTAGACTCATTGCCGGGCGGTGGTATAGAGATCCTTTCGGACCGCGTACACGAAGAACTGTTCGACCGTAAGCTCGACGGCGAGGGCTGGATGGACGTAGCTCGTACGGCCGCCCGAGCTGGGCTCACTCAATATGCCACGATGCTATACGGTCACATAGAGACGCCGGAGGAGCGAGCTGAACATCTCGTTCGAATTCGTGAACTACAAGACGAGACCAAGCATTTTGTTACCATGACCCCGCTCGCATTCCATCCGGAAGGAACCGAACTGGAGCACATTCCTCACCCAACAGGCTACGACGACCTGCGCGCGATAGCTGTTGCGCGCCTAATGCTTGACAATTTCGAACATATAAAATCGTTCTGGATTATGAACAGTCCGCAAATTACCCAACTGGCACTGTGGTACGGTGCCGACGACGTAGATGGCACAGTGCATGAGTATGAAATAACTTACCAAGACGATGACCACGGTAACAAAAAACAGGTGCTCACGCGCAAGCAGATGATAAAGCTAATTGAAGAGGCAGGACGCGTACCCATTGAGCGCGATAGCCTTTATCATGAGGTAACCAACACAGACACCGAACCGGAGACATCCACCCGGTACGAAATTCAGCTTTCTACTGTCTAGAGAAAACGCGTAACCACACCAACCGAGAACCAATTGCCAACTCGGCGCTGCTATCTATCTAGTGCTCCCGAGTTGGCATTTAATTTCTACAAATCGTTCACTAACTTCGATACACTAGAGTACCCCTATCCCAACGGCTTAGCAAGCAGCAGCCGCGAGCCACAGGTTTATGAGTTGGCGAAGTTCTACGATGAGCGCGATAGTATCGAGTCGTGAGATGGCGGCATCGAGAGTGGCGACGCTCAAAAACTCATTAAGGTTAACTTGGGCCGTGGACCAGTCAATCGTTTTCACCGCGTGCGTCGAAAGCAGCGATGGACCATGGTGCTGCATCCACCGACAAAGGATTGCGTAGTCTCCCTCACGATCACCTACTACACCATCTCGCGCAGCCGCGCACATCAAATCCACCAGCTTTTCAAATTGCGCGGAGTATTGCCTTGCTTCCTTAACGACGACTCTGCGCACCATCAGCCGCACTAATGGGTAATCGACAGCATGGTCAAATATTCGAGCAGCAGTAGAGACGACGCTACGAACGGTAGAAAGCGCGCGAGTACGAAACCGTATGAATAGTGATCCCGCACGCTGCTGGTAAAGCTGGGATGCCCAATGGTCCGATGGCGCACCTGTCCTGATACCCATGCTTCTCTCCCCTTCGCTGTTCACCACGCTGCAAATCACGACGGCGGATATTGTTCCGCTCTAATTACCACAACCCTATTTCGATAGCCGCTTAAGGTAACCGTTACTCTGATTTAGCCTGTCTAGCTACGAAATTCATGCGCAAGTCCGCAAGACGCCGCTGAAGTTCTCTTCGATCGGACTCCACAAATTGGCCCTCAACACGTGCAAGGAAAAACTGAACGGAATCGATCGCCAATCGAGCTTCTAACAGGTTTTCGTTTACCTCGCCTGTTTTAGGATCTCCAAGAAGCCCCAGTGCTACACGGGCCCGCGCGTCAAAGACAGGTAAAAGCACCTGAGCAAGTTCTGTTGGTGAAAGCTGCATTGCCGCCCAAGAAATCATGCTGCGCATGTCAGGTATAGGGCCTTCATCCGCAACCGATTCAGTTGCAGCATTCTCATCTGTCGCCGAATCTTCTTGAACGTCGGTTTCAGAGGTCGCAGTAGTAGAGCTAACGGTGTCTGCGTCTTCAGTTGGGGCATTCGCTTCTATATGAGCCGCGTCTGATTGTTCGTTAGGCTGCATTTAGACTATCCTTGTTCGGTATGAGATTGTTCCATCGCGTCGCGGGACTAAGTGGCATGATTATAACACAGCAAAGGCTCAAATGCAAAACAGTTTTATTCTCAATTTAAGGTGCTATGTGCCATGTTTTGGCGCAATTCACTTTAGGTACACCTTGTGGCAAAACAAGGCGTAATTCCGCATTTGAAGCAGCGAATAGAATGTGCCGTTTGTATTTGCAACTAAGTGAATTATCAGGCCTGTATCACCGGTGACCTGATTAGAGGTTCGAGCCCATGCAATTCAGGAACCCATCAGTCGTGCTGTACAACAAATGATGCCGTTGTCATCAGGGGCTCTTCGTCACTAAATATAGATGAACGTGGATGACGAAACATCCGCACCTGCATGTCATCATACAGACTGCACATCGCAGCGTGTGTTTCAGGCGCTTTCATTCACTAATCTGCGTAGTTCACCATGAAACGGCACGAGCAGCGGTGAGTTGGCTGTGTGGCTTTTGTGCAGCCACATTGCATTGTAGAATCCGGGGCAAGGACCAAACTTATATACACTTCGTAAGCGGCGGTGCGGTGCCAGCTGCTCCAGAGCCAGTACATACCAGCCTACAACCTGATTATTGGGGCGATATAGTGACGGATCGACAACCACAGGGAACAACGGAAGAGCCCAATGTGGTCGTACAATAACAGAACAGCTGGACAGCTTGCATCGGCAGGACTAGACATTCAACTCAGAGCGTGGATAGACTCGACGAGATAGCCCAATGATGACCGAGCATTACCAAGGTAAATATTGGTATAAACAGGTTGGACTACCGGCAGGTCTAATTTGAACCAGTGAACGAATTATGGTATAACATGGTCTAGTTTATATGTACCAGTGTGGTGCATTACTCTATTGCTAAGGCATTCCAAATGAAATCTACCCAAGACCGGGCCACGCTTTCTCCCACTGTAAGCAGGATTGTGGATGTAATAGATCAACGAATACGTGATGGCAGTTACGCCGTAGGCGAATGGCTGCCTACTGAGCGCGCACTAGCAGAAGAGTTTGAAGTTAGCAGGATGCTCATACGCTCCGCCATTAAGGAGTTAGAGCGGCTGGAGTTGATTTCCTGTGCGTCTCACAGGCGCCCCACCGTTTTACAGCGGAGGCTGCCTGTAGTTCGCCATGCAAGCCCGGTTAGTCGCAATGTAGCAATGTGGGTCTGCCCGGCGCCAAGTTGGCCCGCAACAGCCATGACAATGCGTGGAGTTCAACAGGTTCTTACAGACAACTGGCGCCTGGTGGTAGGGAGCCCAACAGGGGATACGAAACAGCAGCGTATCGACTCGGAGTTAAGGTTTCTACGCCAAATTCAGCGGGACCGCGACGTGGATGGGCTGATTATCGAGTATCTTGGGGGGCAGTTGAATCTACCAATTTTGGAGGAATTGCGGGAGAGCGACCTTAAAATGGTCTTCATCGGCCATGAACCCCCGGACGGGTTTCCAGCCCACCATGTAGGGGTAGATGATCGGCGCAGTATTGAACGTGCGGTGAAGCAACTATTACGAATAGGCCACTCCACAATCGGTTATGTATCAAATTTTGATGAGGTGTCAACCGTCGCAAACCGCCTGGCGGGCTACCAAAAAGCCTTAAGGCAGGCAGGTCTTGAATGCCATCCAGATTTAATTGCCCGCGATCCCGGCCCTCCGGGTGATGATGATTTGGAGGGCTGTGAACGGCTGGTAGAACAACTCATGTGCGGGCCTAACCCTCCTACGGCAATTGTTACCGTAAATGATGTAGTCGCCTTTCGCGTGCTTCATGCTCTCAAGGCCCGGTCTATTCGAGTACCGCAGGACGTCTCCCTAATAGGCTTCGACGGCATTGAAAGATGGTCGCAGAGTGAGCGATTTCTAACGACCTCGGAACAGCCGTTCCAGGAGATGGGTACCGTTGCAGCGGAATTACTTTTCGAGGCAATTGAGCACGAGGGCGACCATCCGCCTAAACATATCCTGTTGGATGCACCCTTACGTGTCTTTTCGTCTATACGAGCGATTTCTGGCGATTAGGGCAGAACTACCACTCGCATTCTCCGCACAATTAAAAATTGTGCAATTAGCGTACCGACCAAATAAATCTGTTGACACAATCGACGTACCTGTGTATAATCAGGTATATACTGGTTTTTCTGGTATATCATGGTTCTTATAGTCCCTTTATTTCCATTAATACCGGTTTAAGACCGGTAAAGGAGAGGAACTCTGCATGAAACGTCGTACTGCTTTCACTTTAATCGAGCTTCTGGTCGTAATAGCAATCATTGCTATTCTTGCTGCAATTCTGTTCCCTGTCTTCGCACAGGCACGTGAAAAGGCTCGCGCTATTTCCTGTCTTTCAAATACTAATCAGATGGGTCTTGCGTTGATGATGTATACCCAGGATTATGATGAACATCTCTGTTTCAATAATGATGGAAACTGGTATCAGTATCCAGCCGGTAGCGGAAACTACTATATCCACACCTGGATGTCATTGCTGGAACCCTATATGAAAAGCTATGCAATTTGGGTATGTCCAAGTGCGACATCCACGAGTGGTCTGTACGCAGGTTATGACTATTCGCCAGACAGCCCCTGGAAATCGGGACCGCTAATTGGCTCAATTCAGGCTGCTTTTACATTGAACAATTACTACGACTACGATAGTCGGTATGGCGGAATCTTCCAGAATCCATCACCAATCTCTATTGCAGCTATCGAAGCGCCGGCGGGCCTGATGTTCTGTGCAGATGGTGGGCAGAGTCCTAACACAGCATGGGACCCGGAGCAGATTGTGACACAGTACCAGGGAATTACGATTAACCACACAAATAACCCGCCGTATGCCATGGCTGTAGGTACCTACTCACAGGGCGCGCTGTTTGCCCGTCACAGCGATGGTCTGAACAATGTATTCTTCGACGGTCACTCCAAATGGATGCGGTTAAGTGCATTAACTGTTTCCAAATACGACGCGTCTGCTAACGGCTGCGTATATCAGTTCTTCTCGACAAAAGATGTATCTGGCTACCCAGCCTGTACAGGTTCCGAAAAACCAGTAGAATAGTCCAAAGGGGGTACACATAGCAAATCGATTTATAGTCTTGTTTGTGTACCCCACCTCACAGGGATCAACTTATGAAATTATTTCGCGGCGCTCCTAGCTCCACTTTCATCCGTTCAATACTTATTGGCCTGGGCACCGTAACCGTGGTGGCTCTCTCCTCTGCAGGATGCAGCAACAGCAGCCAGGGACCACAGGTGCTTCCTAAAAAGTTCCCGGGGGCAGGAGCACCCAAGGGGGCAAGTGCCGCCAAGGCCCCACCTAAATCTACCAATCAGTAGTTTGACCGTAGTACCCCTCTGCGATCCTTTCTGCCAATCGGTACTTGGGGCTGCGCGCAACTCTTTGTTATCACAATCGGTTATATAAAGTGTACGCGCAGCCCAACGGGATGCACCATTTTTTCTAAGTTCTGCTCAATACCCCACGGTTCACACCTTGCGACATTCACGGCTATGCCAACCTCCTGTTTGAAGATGATATGCTTGCTCCTTCAACTGTCCGATTATTTTTAAAGTTGCGTAAGTTGTCGTGATTGCAGGTCTTCACAAAGTAATTAGAATATTTTCTTGCGGGTAGAATGACATTAGCGAAATGAGGGAGGATGATATGAACCAAGAGGAACTCCGTATCCACCAGGCTGTGGATCATTCCACCGATTGGAAGCGTTGGGGACCCTATCTCTCCGAGAGAGCCTGGGGGACCGTACGCGAAGATTACAGCGTCGACGGTAGCGCCTGGGATTATTTCCCCCACGATCACGCACGATCGCGCGCTTACCGATGGAACGAGGACGGGCTGCTAGGCATTTGTGATCGCAGCCAGCTACTCTGCTTTTCGCTCGCGTTGTGGAATCACCACGATCCAATTCTAAAGGAGCGCATGTTTGGCCTTACTGGTTCCCAAGGCAACCACGGCGAGGATGTTAAGGAGCTGTACTACTTTCTCGACTCCACCCCAACCCACTCGTACATGAAGGCGCTCTACAAGTATCCTCAAGCACAATATCCTTACGATGATCTAATCGCTACGAACAGAGCGCGAACTAAAAATGAATTTGAGTATGAACTTCTAGATACCGGGGTTTTTGCGGATAACCGGTATTTTGACATGTTTGTAGAGTATGCCAAGGCAGATGCAGAGGACATCCTCATTCGAGTTACAGTTGTGAACCGCGGCCCGGATGAAGCCCCAATATCTGTGTTACCGACAGTTTGGTTTAGAAATACATGGGCATGGACCGGCGACACTGCGCCCGGATCACTAAAAAAAGAGGCCTCGTCCAATCCGGATGTAGTGCAAATCGGTGTCCAACATCCAGAACTCGGGCCAATGTCATTGTTGTGCGAGCGTCAAAATGAGCTGCCAAGCCTACTCTTTACAGATAATGAAACGAATGCGCGAAGGCTTTTTGGAGCAGGTGCGGAAAACAGATCTAAGTACACAAAAGACGGAATTAATGACGCTGTTGTTGGGAACCGTCACGATACTGTTAATCCCGCTCAAATTGGAACCAAGTGTAGCGCACTATACGAGCTAGTAATTGGTGGGGGTGAAACTAAGGTGCTTCGCCTTCGCCTCACACGCAACCCGCACGATACAGATCCCGTGGGACATGAATTCGATTCTGTTTTCGAACAGAGGATCGCCGAAGCCGACGAGTTTTATGCAAATTGCGCTCCGCCTCATGTGAGTGCAGAATCACGCAAGGTGCAGCGACAGGCATTTGCAGGAATGTTGTGGTGCAAACAGTTTTACAATTACGACGTTGAACTCTGGTTGAGTGGCGATCCTGCTATGCCTCCTCCTCCCCCACAGCGCGAACATGGCCGTAACTGTGACTGGAAGCACCTCAACAATGCGGACGTCTTTTCTATGCCAGACAATTGGGAATACCCCTGGTATGCGGCTTGGGACCTCGCTTTTCACTGCATTACTCTAGCCCTCGTAGATCCTGGTTTTGCTAAGCGTCAACTGCTGCTGCTATGTCGCGAGTGGTCTATGCACCCCAACGGGCAGCTTCCCGCCTATGAATGGGCATTCGGCGATGTTAACCCACCCGTACACGCCTGGGCAGCTCTTCGCGTATTCAAAATCGAAAGGCGAATGACAGGGAAAGGCGACAGACAGTTCCTGGAGCGTGTTTTCCACAAGCTTCTCTTGAACTTTACGTGGTGGGTGAACCGCAAGGACCCAGACGGACACAACGTGTTTCAGGGCGGCTTCCTAGGAATGGACAATATTGGGGTCTTTGATCGAAGTGCCCCACTACCCAGCGGAGAAACCCTTGAGCAGAGTGACGGAACAGCATGGATGGGCTTCTTCTGTCTCTCCATGTTCGCAATCTCGGTAGAGCTCGCACGCGACAATGACGCCTATGAGGATTTAGCAACCAAGTTTTTTGAGCATTTTCTTTACATAGCCGGTGCGCTGAACAATATTGGAGGAAGCGGAGTAAGCCTTTGGGATGAAGATGATCAGTTCTTCTATGACGTCCTGCAGCTATCCGATGGATCCACAATACCGCTGCGAGTACGCTCAATGGTAGGTCTCATTCCCCTGCTCGCGGTTGAGGCGCTTGAGTCTTCTGACATCGACAAAATGCCAAACTTCTGCAGTAGGGTTGACTGGTTTCTCAAAAACCGCCCAGATCTCGCCTCTCTCATTACGCACATTCACACGCCCGGCCATGAGGACCGTCGGCTGCTGGCGTTGGTGCGTACACACAGAATGGAGGCAGTCCTTAACAGGATGCTTGATCCTAACGAGTTCTTGAGTGACCACGGCATAAGAAGCGTCTCTCGGTACCACGCTGATCATCCGTACGTGCTGCATGTGGACGGCATTTCGGCAGGAATTGACTATGAACCCGCTGAGTCACGAACGCCACTGTTCGGCGGTAACTCCAACTGGCGCGGTCCTATCTGGTTTCCCATAAACTACCTCCTTATTGAGGCGCTTCAGAGGTTCGATTATTATTACGGACCCGATTTCAAGGTAGAGTGTCCCGCAGGGTCGGGTAACAAAATGACATTGTGGGAAATATCGCAGGAACTGTCACGAAGACTGATTCGGCTGTTCCTCCCTAATGAAGAAGGTTGCCGCCCTTGCTATGGCGGTACCGAGATCCTTCAAAAGGATCCAAACTTCAAAGATTACATACTCTTTAACGAGTACTTCCATGGCGACAACGGTGCGGGCCTGGGCGCTAGCCACCAGACCGGATGGACCGGCCTGGTGGCAAAACTAATACAACAGAGCGGAGAATAGAGTAACTTGACGCCAGAAAAGTGGAAAGCGGCGGCTATTACACTGGTTGCAGTTTTGGCAGTATCGCTTGGAGAGACACTTTTGAGCAAGGGCATGAAGGAGACGGCGGGTTCGTCAGCAACGCAAGAGGCCGTCTCCATCATTACTAACCGCTACGTAATTGTCGGCACCATGCTCATGGCACTCTACTTCGGGTGCTATATGGCGGCACTTAAGCTCGCGCCCTTCAGCTTCGTGTTACCGCTCACGGCACTGTCGTTCATCACGGGTGGCGCACTTGCCCAGTTTTACCTACACGAGAATGTGACCCCATTGAAATGGCTGGGCTACGTGGTCATCACCATGGGTGTGGTTATCGTTGGACTAGCAGAGGCAGCTCCCCGTTGACTCTTCACGAAGTTGCCCTGATTTTTATATACATTCTGCTCATAGCCTGGTGTGTGTATACGATCATTGCAGTTGTGGCTGTACGATCATGGCGTCTGCAAGCGTGGAAGTCTACCCAAGATTTCGCCCCAACGGTCACCATGCTTAAACCAGTAAAAGGACTGGATGCCGGCGCTGAAGCTAATTTTCGAAGCTTCTGTGAACAGGATTACCCGATCGATCGCTTTGAAATAGTATTTGGAGCACTAGATCCTAATGACCCAGCGCTACAGCTCGCAGCTAAACTTCAACGCGAATATACCAACCTTAGCATAAAGGTAATCTCAGCACCTACCGATACGCTACACTGCCAGAACCTGAAAGTGCGTAACCTCATCGCGATGCTTCCTCATGCGTCGAATGAGTTTATCGTACTGAGCGACAGTGATATGCGCGTCAGGTCCGACTATCTAAAACGCATTCTTCAACCGTTTGACACCGACGACGCGAAGGTGGGCATCGTGACATGTCCGTACCGCGGCTTCGGGCCTAAGTCACTGCCCAGTATTCTTGAGGCACTTGCAATTGGCAGTGAGTTTATCCCTGGCACGTTGGTCAGCCGCATGTTGGAAGGTGTTACCTTCGCATTTGGCGCAACAATAGTGGTGCGGGCAGCAGACCTGCAGGCAGTTGGTGGACTTGGCAGATTCGCCAACGTGTTAGCAGATGATTACCAGATGGCGCAAGCGGTGCTATCTCTGGACAAATCTATCGTGGTTGCACCCCACGTTGTTGACGATGTGATGGGCGGAGAATCGCTCATCGCCATATGGCGTAGAAGATTACGCTGGGCGCGCACTATTAGGGTTAGCAGGCCTGGAGGGTACGCCGGGTCTATCGTGACGTACGGCACCGTCATAGCACTGTCTGCCCCACTTATCGACGGGTTCCACCTCCTGCCCCTCGGCACTGTAGTCGCAGTTTGGGCATTGCGAGCCATCGCCGCGCAAATTATGGCACGAAGTACTGGAGATACCGTCGTCAATAAATGGTGGCCCCTGCTGCCCCTTAGTGACCTCTTTTCGGCTTGCCTGTTCGTTGCGTCTTACTTGGGTAACACCGTATACTGGCGCGGTGAGCGCTTCCGGGTGCATCGTGACGGCTCATTTTCGAGAGTAACGGGATAGCCCTTCGGGTCCTCCGCACAACCTCTACATGCTATAATAAGCTCTAAATGTATACTCTTTCCCAATTGGCACAGTTACTTGCAGAGACTTTGCGCCTTCAAAGTGCCAATGCTCAATATTCCGAATAAAGAGAGCTTATAGCCGTGGAAATTCGCCAGATTGCCGTAGCCAGCATCGCTCCAGACCATGAACAGCCACGTCGGCAGCATAGTGAAGAGAGTCTGCAGGGACTTGCCGACAGCATAAAGCAGCACGGCTTGCTGCATCCCATCACAGTATCGCCCGGTCATGGCCCAGGCACGTATATTGTTGTAACCGGTGAACGACGGTGGCGAGCGGCGGGTATGGCGGGCCTGGATGTCATTCCTTGCATATGCGTGGATGTTCCTCGCGATGAGCGGCTTACCGTTCAGCTAATAGAAAACCTGCAGCGTGAGGATCTGCTGCCTCTTGAGAAGGCACGCGCGATCAACCACGTTAAGTCAGCCCTCAACCTTACAAACCGCGAAATTGCGCGCCGCCTTGGAATATCGGATCGCACGGTGGGTTACCTACTCGACCTCTTGGATCTGCCCGTGGATATTGGCGAGGCAGTTGTTTCCAGCCCCAATCGCCCTGCATCGGGCCAGCTAACTGAGAAGCACGCGCGGTTCCTTAAGATGCTGCAAAATGAACCAGAACTCCAGACTGCGGTTGCAGATAGAATTCGCGAGGACAAGCTTAGTAGCGAGTCCGCCGGTAAGCTCGTAAAGGCACTCAAAAAGCGCCCCGATCAATCTGACGAGATATTGCACACTGCAGCAGACCACCTTTCCAGATTCTTTCAAGAGGATGTGGCCCCACAACCGGTAGATGAAGACCCGCCTTTTGAGGCACCTTTACCAGCAGCAGCGCGCGCTATTCTGCAGTTTCTTCCTCAACTATCTGGTCTGGCGATTGAGAGTATGCCAGTTGGTGAGGTAAATCATCTAGCTGATGCGCTCAATTCGCTACGAATGGCCGCAGATAGTCTGCTTAAACAGTGTAAAATCAGGACAGGAGGTTAAGGAAATTTGGCAACTGAATATTCGTTTGACGTAGTTTCTAAAGTTGATTTGACCGAAGTGAAAAACGCAGTGGATCAAACAGAAAAGGAGATTTCCACTCGCTTTGACTTTCGTGGTACCGTCAGTGAGATAAAGATCGAAGACAGCAGCCTCAAATTAACATCTGACGATGAGTTCAAACTTGAGCAGCTCCTTGAGATTTTGAGAACTCGCATGGCGAAACGCGGCGTTTCACTAAAGGCTCTGGAGTACGGCAAAATTGAACAAGGAACCAAAGGATCTGTACGCCAAACGATTACCTTGAAACAGGGGATACCCACCGATGAGGCAAAAAAAGTTACCCGCGATATTAGGGCTAGCGGAATAAAAGTCACTGCCCAAATTCAGAACGAACAAATTCGCATTGCAAGCAAAGACAAAGACGCGTTGCAGGCCGTGCAGAAGCTGATACGTGAAATGGAAGGCTTGCCATTCGATGTGGAATTTACGAACTATCGGTAGCGAGATTACCGGGAACGGAAGAAAAAAAGAGGGGCCGGGAAAAGGAGAGAAACCCGGCCGCCTCAAGGAAGGAAGGTGAACTCGAATACTTATAGTTTCGGTGTAATCACGCAATTTCTTTAGACCCATTACTGCACAAATACCAGAAATCCCCTGTTAATCACACTGGTTTACTCCTTCATGAATTAACCATGCCTCCCATAAAAGGTAATCACGCAAAATGACGGCACCGTCCAAAGCACCGCGGCTCATTTTAATCGATGCATATAGCCTGCTCTTCAGGGCATTCTTTGGCTCCCAGGATTTTACCACCAGCGACAACCGTCCCACCGGCGCCTTATATGGGTTTAGCAACATGCTCATCTCCGTCCTGACAAACGAGGCGCCAAACGCAATGGTTGTATGCTGGGACGCACACAGCCCTTCACTTCGCAAACAGGAGTTTGACGCATATAAAGCCCACCGTCCAGACGTTGATGACCGCCTAATACAGCAGATGCCAGTTGCGCGCGAGATCGTAAACGCCATGGGTATTCAGGCTGCCGAACTGGATGGATACGAAGCAGACGATCTTGTGGGTACGCTTGCCGTACGCGCCGCGCACGATGGGTACGAAGTGACCATCTATACCGGCGACTCCGATCAATTGCAGCTAGTTACACCGGGTATTACAGTGAAGATGACACAGCGTGGTGTTACCGATGTAAAAGAATACGACACGGAAGCAGTAATCCAGCGGTATGGAATCCTCCCTGTATATTTGCCAGATTATAAGGCACTGACCGGGGACACCTCCGACAACATTCCTGGGGTCCCAGGCATCGGAGATAAGTGGGCAACTAAACTCCTCCAGCAATTCACGAGTATAGATGAACTAATCGCTCGGTCCCAGGAGATTGAGCCGGCGCGAATACGAAATCTTATACAGTCCAATACCGACCAGGTTAAGTTTTCTAAGAAGCTGGCAACGATTATTTGCGATGCCCCTTTGGACCTTGCCATTGAGCCGTACGCACCATCGAATTTTCATCGAGAACAGCTAACGGCCTTGTTTAACGATCTGGAGTTCAAGTCCTTTTCAGCTAGGCTCGCAAAGATAGGGCTCGAGCCTGTGGAGGATCGCTCTACTGCATTAGAGATTAGCTTTAACACCATTAAATCCGATGTTGAGCTTCAAGACCTGTTAACTAAAATCGAGGCCTCAAGCAGTATTGCAGTTGAGGTACTGGTGGAGAAGGCCAAGCCTGCACGGTCGGCTGCAGTGGAAGGCATAGCGCTGTCCGCAAGCGAAGGTGAGTCCTGGTTCATCCCTATCACCCGCCCGTCGAATGCAGAGGGCCTGTTTGAAGCGCAGGACATTTCAACAGGATACGCCGCAGACCTTAACCAGTTCATACCTCTGTTCACAGCAATGCCGCCCAAACTCGTTGCTCATAACGTAAAGCAGATACTTCACGCGCTGCATGCGTCTAGCAGTATGATGAATGTTACCTGCGCATTCGACACACTTCTTGCCGCATTTCTCCTCGATTCGGGTGGCCGAAATGGGTACCCACTGCGCGAACTTGCAGAATCACTACTTCGGGTAACGCTGCCACAAAGGACCGATAACGGAACGCCAGAAGCAGCAATGGTAAATGCGGCGCTTATTTATAAGTTATATCCAGTTATGGAAGCCAGGCTCCGCGAGCTCGATATGCTTGATGTAATGAGGCAGGTAGACTTGCCATTACCTCAGGTACTTGCTGTGATTGAGCAAACAGGTATACAGTTGGATCTCCCCTATATCTCAACACTTTCCGAGCGCATGGCCGAGGACATACTGCAACTTGAACAAAAAGTCTTCGCCTGTGCGGGTGCGGAATTCAACATTGACTCACCCAAGCAACTACAAGAGATACTTTTTGACAAGATGAAGCTGCCTTCAGGTAAAAAAACCAAATCCGGTTACTCAACCGGCGCAGATATTTTAGAACAGTTAGCACCCAAATATGAGATAGCCCAGCATATCATTGACTACCGAGAGGTTACCAAACTTAAATCTACGTACGCAGATGCCCTTTCCCGCCTTGCGGATCCCGTAACACATCGCGTATATACAACGTTAAACCAAACGGTTGCCAGGACCGGTAGATTGAGTTCTACGGACCCTAACCTACAGAATATTCCTATTAGAAGTGAGGTTGGCAGAGAGATTCGACGAGCGTTTATTGCTCCAGAAGGGCGGCTGCTCCTGTCTTGCGACTATTCACAGGTGGAACTACGCGTTCTAGCGCACATCACCGGTGATTCCACACTAACCCAAGCGTTCCTAAATGGCGAAGACGTTCACACAGCCACGGCATCACTGGTGTTTGGTGTAGAAGTTTCCGATGTAACGAAAGATATGCGGCGCCAGGCAAAAACCATTAACTTCGCGGTCATTTATGGTCAAAGTGCCTTTTCCCTCGCCAATACTCTAGGGGTGGAGAATAGTGTAGCGGCTGGCTGGATAGAAGACTATTTTCGGCGCCTGCCAGGTGTACATGCGTGGATAGCGCAAACCAAAGAGAGCGCAAAGGCGTTGGGCTACGTCAAAACGCCACTAGGTCGTCGAAGATACATCACCGACATTAATAGTAGCTCCTTCGCCTTACGCCAAGCCGCAGAGCGCGCGGCAGTGAACATGCCAATACAGGGTGCCGCCGCCGACATTATGAAACTCGCGATGATAGACGTATACACCTGGCTCAAAACAGAGCAGGTTAGCGGTTGCACGCTGCTCCTACAGGTTCATGACGAACTTCTATTTGAAGTGGATAAAGGTCATGCCGAAAAGTATGGCAGCAAAATCGCCATGTTAATGCAAAACGCGTATCCCATGACAGTGCCGCTTTCTGCTGAAACGAAAGTCGGTTCTAACTGGGCCGACATGACACCCATTTAACGGTCGCTTAGTTGGCTGTTTACCGTTCTCAGTAGTGAGCTAAGACTAAATGGCTTGCGCAGAAGCACGGCTCCTTCTGGCAGCGGGCTACCCTCACCTACTATTTCGGGCGCATAGCCAGACATGTATATTACGCTCAGGTTTGGTCGCTGTTCTGCCATGCGTTCGGCAAGTTCAATACCAGTCATAGCCGGCATAACGATGTCTGTAAGCAGAAGGTCGAACTCCTGTTGGGGGTCATTAAGTAACTGCAGCGCCTCCAGACCGTCGGTTGCTTCCTGAACGGTAAATCCACTGCGCCGTAAGGTCTGCACGACGATCCTACGCACAGTCACCTCGTCTTCCACCACAAGAATACACTGAGACCGAGTAGATTGAGGGTCATAGGTTTCGGCTGGTGCTTCTATATTTGGCGCCCCCGAATCTTGCTGCTCTAACATTGGCAGATACACGTTCACTACTGTTCCCTCACCAGGCTTACTATCAATATTGATCTCCCCGTCCCATTGTTTTGCTATGCCGTAGCAGATCGACAGACCTAGCCCTGTTCCCTTACCAAGAGGTTTGGTCGTAAAGAATGGTTCAAACACGCGATTGTGAACGGTTTCGTCCATACCGGAACCAGAGTCCTTTACAGAAATCCGAACCCAGGTATCCGACTCCGGCCGAACGCTTTGGATAGTCGCAGGCACCTCGCGCCCAGGCTGAATGGAAGTTTCAATCGTCAAACTCCCGCCACCAGGCATAGCATCCCGAGCATTTGTCGCCAAATTCGTTACAAGCTGCTCTATCTGCTGTGCCGGCACATTGGTAACGCAAGCGGCAGATCGAAGGTTAAGGGTGAGGTTTACTTTTTCTCCCAAAAGCGGGGCGAGAATAACCGTGAGATCCCTGATCACCGTGTTAACGTCGCATGGGGCGGGATCAACCGATTGCCTACGAGCGAATGCGAGAAGTTGCCGAACCAGGTCCGCAGCCCTTTCTGCGGCGTGATTTATTGCTTGTAACGGACCGACCTCGTCCGGATCGACGTAGTCGGCAGTCAGCAGGGTTTCCGTATAGCCCAGGATAACCGATAGCAGGTTGTTAAAGTCATGAGCGATTCCTCCAGCAAGCCTGCCGACCGACTCAAGCTTTTGAGATCTTACCAGTTCGCGCTCAAGACGCTTTATTTCGCTGATGTTTACAGCATACAGCACGGTTACAGAGGGCTCTGCGGCCAGTTTAGTGCCTCCCGCCAATACTGGCACAAACTCTCCGCTAGAGGTCACAAACACCTGCTGGAAGGGCGCGCAGGAACCATACAGCTCTAGTTCCGTGTGCAACCGCCGGTAGGCTGCCTCACTCCCAGGAGCCAAAACCTGCGAACAGTGCAGTTGATGGTCTTGTAACTCCTCACTACTGCGCTCCACCATTGCCAAAAACGCCTCATTCGCTTCTACCAGGTAGCCATCATCGCTGCAAAAACAGACGCCAATAATTCCTGCCGAATAGAGGGAACGGAACCGTGCCTCGCTGGCAGCCAACACATTCTGCGCTTGCCGCATTCCGGTTACGTCACGCACAGTGAGAGTACCAAGGACAAAATTGCTCTCGTTGTCTCGAAGTGAAAAGCCATTGTACAACGCGCAGATAGGTTCAGAACGACCATTGGGAAACACCAGCAATTCATAGCCCGAGAAGGTCTCGCCCCTAAATACGCGCATGCTTGGCAGGTTGTCCGGTGACAATAACTCGCCATCCAGGCCTCTCGCGGTGAAGTGCTGCTTCAGCTCACTGATATGTGACAGCCGAAATTCTACCGGCAATTTAAACAATTGCTTAAAAGCGTCGTTTAGTAAAATCACATTTCCCTGGCCGTCAAATATAACCAGGCCCTCATTCATGCTCTGCAGGATGGAGCGGAGCATAGATCTCTCGGCTTCTAACGACGCAAGAAGGCGTTGTCGTTCAGTCTCCATCTGCACGCGCAGAGTAAGATCCTCTTGTATGGCAACGTAGCCAACGACCTCGCCGTCACGATCACGGCTAGGGATGTACGTGTAGCGTACATGCTTCGGACCAATCGGCTCTTTGAACGGCAAAAGCGTTTCGTACGTCTGGACAAAGCCCTCAAGGGCTCGACCCCGCTCATCTGCAACCTTCTCAATGACCTCCTGGCCCACGAGATCAACTAGCGGACGACCGACCATTTCACCTGGCGCTATCTTCATTATCCTTGCATAACAATCATTGTAGAATTCAAGAATAAGCTGTCGGTTCAAATAACAGATACCTAAAGGAGCGTGGTTGAGGATCTCTTCTAAATAGCGATTCTGACTAACTAATTCCTGCTCCGCAAACCGTCGTTCAATCACAGATCCCAGTGTGGAGGCAACGCTCTGCATAAAGCGCACCTCCTTTTCTAGAAATTGATGAACATTACTGGAATGGGCGGTAAGTGCTCCCCACACCTGACCGCTCACAACAATCGGTACGCTAATCGCGCTGCGAATCGCGTAGGCCGCTAGCCCGTCGTCCAGCTGCAAATCAGCTAGTTCGTGCCCGTTATTCACGACAACAGGCGCGCACGTGCGAATGGCCAGGCCACTAAGGGTATCGTCATGAACGTTGTACTGCCCAACATCCTTTAGATCCAAGCCACAGACTATTTGAAGTAAATCATCACTAGGGTTCCATCTAACCACTTTAGTACAGGTCATTGAAACCAGCCTGCCAATTCGCTTGCAAACCTCCAGGAATAGCTCTTGCTCAGGAATTCGCTGCTGTGCAAGTTGCGCTACTTCTGCTAGTATAACCAAACTACTCACGTCGCGAATAACAATCATCACACAATTTGGGGAGCCATCGTCATTTACAATTACGCTAAGCCAGTACTCTGTTTCAAGCCCCTTGTCAGCCGGGTTAAATGAGAGCCGCGCCACCACGGGGGACTTTGTAGCCACTGCATGTTGCACGGAGCGATGAAATTCGTCAAGACACTCAACGCCGTTAACCAGTTCTTTAAGGCTTGTCCCGGTATCTGGGCTCACCCCAACTATTTCCAAAAACACACTGTTAGACCGAATGAAGGTGCCGTCCAGATCAAAAAAGCAAATCGCATCACGACTAGTTTCAAGCACATGTTTAAGCAATCTGTTTGCATCGGGAAGCATTATTTAGAACTCCCACTTCGGTGAATAGTTGCACTCCAAAGACCGAGCATTAAATGGCTCCCGATGGACAATGTTGGGTACAACCCAACAATTCCTAATCAGTTACCCTTTGATTTCGTACCTGTTACAACGTCTATCTAGATTTAATATTATGCCCGAAATACCTAAATATCTCTAAAATACAAAGTCGACTGAATTTCTCCCGTCATGATCGAATGTTTTGGGGCGATTTTATTCGAAACGTTCAAGGTTACATAACCTTATCGCCTTAGGTCACACGATGTACCCCGTCCGGGAGCAACCACCTAGGAAATGGATCAGGAAACCCGATTCTCACTATGGTAATGCTCACGCAAAACGACCCCGGAACGTAGCCCCGGGGTCGTCCACTGAGTCACACCGGCATAGCTTACGGAAGTAGACCCGCCGATCCATTATTAGAGGAAGCCTGGGGAACTTCGGCCGCTGGAACAGGATTGGGAAGTATCTGCGGTGTAATGAACACCAACAGGTCTGCGTCGTTTGTGGTAACGTTGCGAGACCGGAACAGTGTACCAATTAGAGGCAGATCACCCAGTAATGGGATCTTGTTTTCAGAGATCGAGTCCTGCTTACGAGTTAGGCCATTGATAACCAGCGTATCGCCATTACCAACAATCCTTGTCACAATCGCCTGCTGGCCCGCGATGATAGGAATAGATCCACCAGCAGGGTTGGTAATCGTGCCCTGTATGTCGAACGAGAACAGGTTACCTGTAAGGTAAATGGAGCCATCCCCGTTTATGTACGGCGTAATACCGAGATACACGGTGACAGGAAGCTCTGTAATCGTGGTAGAGACGAATACGTTGCCGTTGATACCGATGATAGGCTGCTGAACGAGAATTGGAACTTCGGTTGTATCCGTGAAGATCGCAGGTATACCATTGAGCGTCACAGACTCCGGCGAGGTTATTAGCTTTCCACGGCCGGTAGTAAGGATCCAGCTGAGCTGGGTCTGCAAGTTACCCGTTGCGTACTGAATGGATGCTGTGTTGGTGGGCGAGAAGCCAGCGTTAGCAGCAGCCACCAGGTTCACACGAGTGAAGTTCCAGGTGATACCAAACGAGTTAACATCGTTGTGAGTAACCGTAACGAATTGGGCCTTAATCAGAATCTGGCGAGGCTCAACATCAAGAAGGCGCACGAGCTCCTTGAATTGATTAAGCTGCTCGGGATTCTGGTATCGCAACAAGAGGCTACCATCCGCATCAAGTGCCATGATATCATTAGGGTCGATACCAGGGGGCAACAGGGCCTGAGCAGTTGCATTGTTGCCGTTAGCACCGCCAGGTCCGCCAACACCAGAGCCACCGCCGGGTCCGCCAGCACCACCCCCAGGGGCGCCAAATCCGCCGCCACCTGGACCACCGTTGAACCCACCCTGTCCGCCAGGACCACCAAAGCCACCAAAGCCCTGACCGCGGCCGAATTCACCGGCACTAAGCGAATCGCTCCTTCGCGCGGCCTGACCACCGCTCGCAGGGAAATTCACGGCACTAGCTGCAGCACCTGCCGCAGCCCCACTTGTGTCCTGGGAAGACGGTGAAACCTGAGTAAACATGTTACCCTGCGATGATGGAGCAGCACCCGCGGCACCGCCGTACCCATTAAACTGTGCCTGAGGATTAAGCCGCTGTGCTCCTCCCGGCGTTAAGAATACAGGTGCCTGGGAACTAGCAGGAATGTAGTTTCCACCAGTGATACTCTGTTCCATGGCCGCTAGGCTGGCCTGTTGAATCATGTGGCTTACGTCGGGCCTAGAGTCAACATGGATCATCCGTAGAAATTGATCCGGCGGAAGGTATTTAAGACGGATCTTCACGATATGGTAATTCGAGGCAGGCGGTAGATAAGCCTGCTCAGGCAGAACAGTCGGTTGCGGTGCCGGTGGCTGTGGCGCAGAGCCATGCGGCCCGATGTAGTAAATACCATCCTGCTGCCACATATCTGCGTTGGCGCTTTCGGCGATCGCCTTAAGCACGGTACTTACCGACTGGTTCCGCAGGGAGACATTCACCTTACCATAAGGTTGTCCGTCGACCTGCGGCTTAATCACCACCTGGATTCCCGTCTTCTGCTGGATGATATCAACAGCGGACGCCAGCGGCGCATCCACCAGTGTCATCGTGCGGATGACTGGCACGGCAGACGTAGCCGGAGCGCTGAATTCGCTTCCGCTGGAACCAGTCAGTTCTCCATCGGCCTGAGCGCGAAGAACGCCGCCACACATCATTGCCGCAGCAAAAACCGCGGAAATCGACAGGATGGCAACCTTACGCCCATGATGCCAGTACAAGCCCATACCAATGCCCCCCTTTTGCGCCTTATTGTACAGAGTGGCGCTTATCCCAAAAAGTTTGTAGCAATTTCTTCAATTCGTGGACGGTGCGTGGACAACTGAGCTTCCGCACAAACGTGTGGAAGCCTAGTTAGCAACCTCTCAGCGCATTCCGCCTAATCCACCGCCACCCATCATACCGCCGCCACCCATCATGCCGCCACCCATCATACCGCCGCCCATCATACCGCCGCCCATACCACCCATCATCCCACCGCCCATACCACCCATCATACCGCCGCCCATACCGCCCATCATACCACCGCCCATGCCGCCCATCATACCGCCGCCCATCATGCCGCCGCCCATACCGCCGGATCCGTATCCCGACATGCTTTGAAGATTGCGCGCTGGGTTCAACATCCGACCGCCAAGGGCAATGGCCAATGCCTCCGCGTTGAAGTTCAGAGCACTAAGCGGAATGTGAGCCGGGCGTACCCACGATGGCGCCGTCGGTTCGGTGCTCGTACTTGTGGTGGTAGAGCCTGTGTCTGTAGACTCAATCTTTGGGACGATGCTGTAGATACCGTCCTGAACGGTATATGTGAGTGGGAGACCCTCCGCAGTCGACTGTCGCAGGAGTGCCTCAAGCACCAAACGAAACGGAGTTGCGTTTCTCAGGTGTATGGATACGGAACGCGTGCGCAGCACTGGGTCAAGGGTATAACTCACCTTTGCCTGAGTAAATAGAAGCGTGAAAGCTGTATAGAGATCCACGTTCTCGAGATCGAGACGGTTGATCGTCGGGCCATTACCGCTATCGGAGGAAGTTGTCTGGTCGGCCGATCCAGTGTCACCCTGCGCATTTGCACTGAGTGGCAACACCAGAAGACTGGCTGCAGCACAACCCATAGCCAGTACCGCTATTGTTTTCATTTTAGTGATCATTCTGCTGTCTCCTGAACATCGAAATGCATGCTAGTGTTTGAATTAGACCAACCAATTAGTTAGCTGCACCACCACCCGAACCACCTGGGCCCCCAGGATACCCACCGTACCCGGGACCGCCCATACCGGGCGCACGACCGTAGGGATTTCCACCCATTCCTGGTGCACCAAAGCCCCCCTGCCGAAAGCCGGGAACCACTGCACCAGTTGATTGGTCCGTCAATGGGACGACCTGGGTGATGATAATGTTACCGTCCTGCTTCTGCAACTTTACAGAATTTGTCGTGATCGCAACCACCTTGTAGCCGTCGCTAGTCACTTGACCAGGCTTAACAATCTCGCTCTGACCATCCTTCTCCAGGATGGCGAATACACCTTTACCGGTTAATATTCCGGCTACCCGACGATCCGCCACTTCCCGCACATGAACAGGCTGACTAGGTGGTGCCAAGACGGTAGTCGTGGCAACCTGCAGCGGCTGCACCTGGGCAAATGGATCCGGCGGCAACGGCTTCCTGCGCCAAGTAACATAGAATGGGTCCTGATTGTAATGATAGGTTGCTGGATGGCTTACCTTCACCACAGGTGCCGGCGTAGCGGCGGTACTGGCAGTGGTACCATACCCGCCCATACCGGAAGGTCCCATCATACCCATACCACCACCAGAGGGCATGGACGGCGCTGTACTAGCGGTAGTTGACGTAGAGCTGCTGTCACTGCTACTGCTGCTCCCGCCGCAGCCTGCAAGTCCCACCAGGGATATTCCAGCCACAGCCATCAGGCATACTCTGTAGGCACCGCTGATACTCACACAATTTCTCCTGTTGCGCATCGATTATGCCCCTCCCCTTGCGCGCTTACCACCTGGTCCGCCAGGACCCGCCATACCGGGAGGTCCCATCATACCGGGCGCACCCATCATGCCTGGGGGTCCCATCATGCCGGGCATGCCCATGCCCATGCCCATACCCATTCCTCGCCCACCAGCGCTTGATCCTGTGGAGAGCTGGATGCGGGGATCTTGCGTCGGTGGCATAACACCTGGAATAACATAGAGCTTCAGACTGTATGTCAAAAGCAAGTTCGGGCTGTGGCCGCTCAAACTCACATTGTCGATTACCGGCATGCCATGATCACGCATGGAGTTGAACCGCTTAAGGTGAGCCATGGCGTCAGCGAATGTCTTGCAGTAGAGTGCTACGTTCCACGAGGTCGTGTCGCTGGGAAAAGTCAAATACGATATGTTACTGAGCTGGTTGGGATCGCTAGAGTAGGCAGGAATGGGAAACGTCGTACCTGGCGCTAAGTCAACCCCGTCCCTGTGCTGGGCCTTGTACCAGTTGGTGATCCACGTGCCCCACACCGTCGGAACGGATTTGAAGCCCGGCTTCCCGTCTACTGACCTGAATTCGTAAATGTTGATGAGATCTCCGGGTTTGTCACTCTTGCTGAAGGGCAATGGAGGCATGTACTTGGCGGAGTTCACCTGCCAGTCTACTTTTGCTTTGGCTGCCTTCGCTTTAGCCTTTCGGAGGTCGCCTTGGTGCTGGATAACTGATGTCTGTGTTCCTCCATTGCTTTCGATTCCAGCAGCTTGGCTAGCAAGAGAGGCCGCGTCATCGTTAGCCGGTTTGATTGCTACAAAGAACACTACCAGGAAGATGATCAGGCTCGCTACGCCTGAGATAAGCCAGATGTGCCATTTTTGAAGTTTATTGATCATTGACTAATCTCCTGCTCCAGCACCGCCGGCGGGCGGCATCGCACCTGGTGCGGCAGGTCCTCCCATCATTGGTGGGCCACCGGGCCCCATTCCACCTGGTCCCATCATGCCCATGCCCGGCCCCATCATACCCATCCCAGTAGCCGTGCCGCTACCAGAAGTAGATGGCGCAGGTACGCCTGTCCATGTTGGAGCGGAGGTGGGAGGAGCGAGTTTATCTACAAGCATGAGGGTCGCAGTAAAGTCGTAACCTTTACGGCCGTGAACCTCAGACGCCGTTGCGGTACCCGCGTTACGAGCGCTGCCAAAACCGCCGGCGCCCATCATACCCATACCTGGACCGCCTGGTCCCATCATACCCATACCCGGCATTCCGGGTCGGCCCATTCCGGGTGCGCCCATCATTCCATTGCCAGGCCCACCTGGACCCATCATCCCCATGCCCTTACTACCAGGGCCCATCATACCCATACCGGCAAAACCTCCAAATCCGGCAGCGTTTTGAGCGCCTGTCGAGGGATATGGGTGCTCGGGAAGGGTGATGTAAACATTCGAGAACTTAAACGTGTCATTGCGAAGGGCGATCCACCAGCGCGCAAGATCCATCTCATGTTGCCCGAAGCCGGTAAGAGTAACCACGTGGTGGTCGGCGGGCGAAATGCTAAGACTATTCAAAAGTATGTACGGTGGCACGTCCTGCGCCACTGCATCTATAGCCACCGGCCACGCCGTGTTGTAGGTTTGTGAACCGGAGATGAAGTCCTGCTTTGCCTGAATAGCAGCGACTTGTGTCTTGACGTCGTTGATCTGTGTGTCTATATCTGTGTACTGAGTTTGAAATTGGTTGGCCGTATCAAGTCGCTTTTGGGCGGCGGCCTTAGAGCCGGCCGCTGCGAGCGCCCATAAGATGCAGCCACCCAACACCACAAACATTAACACCAAAGCGCCCATAACATGGGCGTACTTGGTTTTCTTTTCGTAGATATAGGATGGTAGCAGGTTGATGCGTAGCATCGAGCTTCACTCCTGTTGGCTATCGTCTAGGGGCAATCCCCCGGATCGAATTACTTCTTCCGCTTCTTAGCAGGCGGCGAACCTAGCAGATCATACACGGCGAGCCCGAGGCTCACCGGAAACATCGCAGCCACTTCCTCAAGGTAGTCATGAGAGTAGTTTTTAGACGTTACCTGCACGTTTTGCAGAGGATTGGCCACGCGTGTTGGGATGCCCAAATTAGCCTGCACGAAATCTGCCAGCTTGCGCAGCTTGGATGTACCGCCAACTAGCAAAACCTCATGAACGGGCGCGTCACCCACGCGGGACTTATAATAGTCAAGCGAGCGCTTGATCTCCTGCACCAGCTCCGCCACGAGTGGCGCGATTGCATTGAAGACCTGCACACGTTGGGCATCAACGGCCGCATCCGCAGTAGCCACTGGAGCCAGTTCTGACGAAGTAGGAGGAACATCATGAGGCTGATCGTGGGCCGCGTCTGCGGCAGGTTGATCGCCTTCATGCCCACCTTCCGCTGCGAAGTCAAAGGGCGTTGACGGTGGTGGTGTCGGATTCGAAAAGTCAAATGGCATTCGTCCGGAGGGCGAACTGATTGGCCCGGACGGAGCACCTGCGTCAGGTTGCGCACCAAAATCCATAAACCCGCCTGGTGCGCCGAAGTCCGTAAAGCCTCCACCAGCGTCATCTGCAGCCGGAGCGGCAACAGAATTCGCGTCGAACAGAACTTCAGCGACGTCCTTTTTCAGGGTTTCCGCTGCCTCTTCGCTAAGGTTCATTCCGTCTGCAATGGCACGGGTGAACATGTCGCCGCCCATTGGTACGGACCGCGAGAAAGCCAGGAGCTTATCGCGGTAGATCGACACTTCAGTATTCATTGCACCAATATTGACAATCACAACTGTGTGCCCCATTGGTTGCGACGACTCGGGCCCAATATCAAGCAATGCCCGAGCAATCGCCAACGGGGAGACGTCAATGTACTTGGGCTTAAGACCAGCCGAGAAAAGGACTTCTACGTGTTGGTCAATGTATTCCTGCTGTGCGGCAGCGAGCACTACCTCAACATTCGTACCGCCAACAGACTCCGGCCGATCAACTTTTTGGTAGTCCATGATGATATCGGACATCGGGAATGGAACTTGCCGCTCCGTTTCCCAACGCACCTGCTCAGCAAGCTCCGAATCGTTCATCGCGGGCATGTCTACAACCCGTACAACAACGGATGCACTACTATTTGCAGCGCTAACGCAATTGCTGCTGCTGATACCAGATTTCTTTAGCAACGCCTTGACTGTCTGGCCTAGTAGATGCGCATCTAAAATGACGCCGTTGTCATACGCTTCGTGCGGAGTCTGCTCCATACCCAGTGCCGTAACTTCGACGCGACCATTGCTGCCGCGCGCCTCCAGCACCTTAATCATGTTCGAACCAATGTCCAGACCGATAAATGATCCGCCTGCCATGCTATGGTAACCTCGGGGAGAACCGGGAACTTGCGAACAGATCACGGCTCAAATTTGAAAATCGTTGTTTACTGCATTTGAACAGTTGGTATTGCCCAAAATAGGGCAAATAACATCCCGCGCCGGTTGAGGAAGGCGCCGGGAAGCATTGTAACAGTTTTGGTTTCTCCTGTCAACACTTTTTATCGAGCGAACGTACATTTTGTTTGCCACCGGTGATATTGCCAGCTTATATGCACTGACAAGAAATCCGCTAGCACACCGTATTTGTTGGTTCGGCGGGCGAAAGTGTTCACGTCTGCCGAACCAATCAGTTGATAAGGACGCCACGTGTATGGCATAGCGTTCAGTAATAACGTAGCAGACGTTTACCGGCTAGCCAGCACACGATCCAGGTTGTGGTTGACGGCAGGGACCGGTGCGTGAGGGCCCTTAACCGACCGCCAGATGATTTTATTCAGCACCTGTTCGGGATTTGCATCGGCGTCTGCAAAATCCATAGCTGCGCTCCTACGAGCACCATATGCCGTCGCATTGCTTACCGCAGCAATGATAGAGCGCGATGGCAAAATTGCACTGTATGGTGCATCATTCAGCGGTGAGCTGGTGAAGTCGTGAATGAGCGGTGCGGTGGCGTCAAAGCGTGTCAGAGGCGGCATATGCAACAACTGCTCCATCGTGTGCAGCATACTCACTGTGTTGTAGAAGTGGTGATCCACACTACCCTTGCGGATGTAAGGGCTTATTATGTACGCCTCGCTGCGATGGCAGTCAACATGGTCGTAGCCGTCCTGTGCATCGTCCTCCACGACACAAATAGCCGTGGATTTCCAGTAGGGACTGTGACTAACTGCCTGTACAAGCTCACCCACCGCGTAGTCGTTATCGGCTACCATGGCGGAAGGAGTGGACTGCCCGGGGCTCGTGCCGGCGGTGTGGTCTCTCATAAATCGAACCATTTCGAAAGTTGGAAGGTTGTGATGCTTTACATAACCCTTAAACTCACGCAGCCATTCATCAAATCTGCAGGGCTCGTGGTATTCACCAAATTGGCGTATCTGTTTTGGAGCTGCGCAGTGGTATTTCACCCAGGCATCGCTATCGGCATAACTTGTGTCGAACCTAAGGAAATTGTCATCCGTATGACCGACCAGATCTGGCTTTACCGGCTGGTTGGCAGCAAGTATAACCTTGCCATTCTTGAGATTGTGAGACGTTCCAAATGATACGAAGAAACCGTAGTTCTTGTAGGTGATGCCAGAGCGGCGAGCATCATCCCAAAGATACCCACCTGAGGAGGCTGCTACGTCTGGCATGCCAATCCTGCTCATTGGAATGCCATTAGTTTCTCCCTCAAAGTCGTAGTTGCGTCCGCGGCCGCTGTAGTTGTACGGAACGTTACGCTCCACGTACTCATTTGCGTTTGCCGAGGTAGACCAGTTCCAGCCGTCTGGTGATACCTCTGAGCTACAGTAAAAGTTGTCTAGAAGCACGAACCTATGCACCAGCGCGTGCAGGTTGGGCGTCACGGCCTTACCAAAGATACATAGCGCCGGGTCACCATTACCCTGGCGTACATCTCCCAACACTTGATCATACGTGCGGTTCTCTTTAATAATGTAGATTACGTGTTTAATTCCGGTATGGGGCAGCGGCGCACTTGTCAGCGCGACGTTGTTTCGGTACGCTATCTGGGTGAGCTTGGAGAGTGTTCGCGAATTGGGCACCGGGAGCTCTTGAACACTTCCTTGAAGAATGTTTAAAATGTAGTGCCCCCACCGCCCTGCAGGTCCGCGCTTAGAGCCGTTGGGGTTGCTTGCTACACCACCTTTAGCATTAAGGATATACAGCCGGCCGTCCAGCGACCGGACGGCCGTTGGATACCAACCAGTGGGGATGGCACCCACCACACGGGCGTTCGAGTCGAGCGGATTTTGTACCACAGCGACCTCGTTCTTGCCCGCCAGGGTGACGTATAACTGCCTACCATCCGGACTCAGCGCTAGTCCGGTGGGAGTGACACCTGGAAGCCCGCTACGACTTCGAAGAGAGATTGTGTTGATCACTTTGTCCGTAGCCGTGTCGACAACCGAGACCGTATCAGAGCCCGAATTGACGACAAATAACCTGGATTGGTTCGCGCTTAGAAGTAGAAACGTAGGATGATCGCCGGTTTTTATGGATCGGAGGACATGAGCTTTGGTTGGATCCAAAACACCAATATCGGTGACAGTGCCGTTCAATTCGCTAGAAACGTAGAGCTTCTGATCGCGAAACTTACCCGCAGTCACAGCAACAACGTCGAGAGGAAAGCCCGGCACTACAACGTTGTGCACCACATTCCCCGTGGAAGTGTTGAATATGGAAATCGATCCCTTATAATCCGTGTACTGGCTTGTTTCGTTGTTCGCTGCGTACAGTATATTGCCGTTCGAGTTGAGGCACAGCCCAGCTGGAAAACTGGGGCGCGCTGCACCTGCAGCCTGCGGGTTTTCAGTGGGATCCTTCATGACCTGTCGCGGCAGTGAAAGTATTCCATCGGGGCTAATATCGTATCGAGTCACCGTGTCAGCGCTGCCATTCGACACATATATCGAATAGTCGCCAGTTCCTGCTTGCACTACAGGAGACGCAACTATACCGTAATACATGTTTAGTCGGCCAGATCTACCGTCTGCATTGGTACCTGCCACGGATGTAACTGCACCAGAGGCCGATCTGATCACTGTGAGATGCTGTCGAAACCCTGAGTCCGTAACAACAATAAACTTTCCGTCTGGAGTGACTGCCATGTTAACCGGGAAGCTACCTACGCCAACCTCGCTACCAATTGGTGTAAGACGCTGGCCTGTAGAGAGCACATTCGCGGGACTGCTCGCCATAGCAGCTGCCGTCGAGAGACCAAAAACCATGGTTAGAGCCAAGGTAAGGCACTGGCTTCGAATACGAAAATGCATTAAGAGCTCCTTAGAAATCGATAGGCGCCCAATATAACTCTCACCTAACGGTCACCCTTGCCAATCATCCACGCCTCCGGTCAGCCTGCCCTCAAGTATCAGCTTCAAATAACGATTGATTAGTTGCCGGAAGCCTGCTGCACTTTCTGGTCCAGTGGGCCGTTAGCCGCAGCGGAGTTCGTCGCCTTGAGGTACACGGATGGATACTGAAGAAGTATCCACTGCCGCATACCCATTCCATTAGATGTCTGCCGGTAGAGATCGAAAAAGTGGTTCATCGCACCAGTTGACGTAAAGCCAAAATGGCCATACCGCATCGTAAGCTGCTCATCCTCAGCTTTGTCAAGCGGTACGTTTTCCTTCATCACAAGAAACAGCGTGCCAACCAACCCTGATCGGTCCGATCCGCCCTGACAATGGAAGATCATGGGGTACGGATCGCGGTCAAATACGTGGATCAGCTTCTTAAGTGAACTGGGAGGTGGTAGGTGCCTGGCGCTCATAGGGATGTCGACATGAACGGCGCCAAGCGCCTTACTCTCGTTAATTTCATCTCGATAGTAATCATTGCCCATGTTGCCACCACGCAGATTAATCACAGTTTTGATGTGATACTTGGTGAGTGTCTGTCGGAATCCGTGTCCAAACCACCGAGCGGTGTCGGCTGTGTAGTTATTACCTGTAAGTTGAGCGCTCCTATACATTACACCCGGTACCACAGCGCGCACATTACCGCCGAAGACCCCAATCCACCAGAGGAGTACCAACAACACCAAAAATCCCGCCCCCACCTTAATGGCAGTCGCTTTCCCACGTCGCTTACGTCTTTTAGGCGACTGGCTATCTGAATCTACTTGCTCGTGTTTTACGTCGTTCATGCCTCACATAATACCCGTTAACATGTTTAAGGCACGGTGTTTGAAGGCATTTTGGGGCGACGCAGCAAACTTGAACGAGGATTGAAGGAATATGGGATGGTGCTGTTGCAATTGTTATATATCCAACAACCACACCTTAATCCGTCAACCTGTTGCACCGGGGATGAGCATTAGGGAAACGATGAACGAATGACCGAGGAACACGCATGGTTTCAACCCGTTATGCACCACTAATTTTCCCAGTAGCAGCGCTGGCAGCAATGCTGTTTGCAAATCCCTGTGAGGCTCAGGTGCCCGAAAACCGATTGCTGATCGCGTCTCAGATGGAGTTTGGCAACAACCTAGGTTATTACCTGGATTTTGAAAACGCGCAACAGGGTACCGCGCCGTGCAAACTAAATACACTTAAGCTCATACTGGGCGTTGCAGATGGAACCAGGTGGCAGTTTACTGCGACTGATCCCAATTGGCGACCAGGCACAACTTACAACGCGATAGCTACTATAACTCCCACGGGTGCGAAGCTCATATTAAACGGTGACGTTGCAGGTACTAGTTCGGGCGGATACAAGTTAGCAAAACAACCAATCGTCTTTAACCACGTTCCCTCCTGGGCGCACGCGCCGACCGCCTACACAGTAAATCTCAAGCGAATTATGATTGAAACCAAGGCGAACAGCCAAATTCGCCAGATAAGGTTAAATCTCGACGCGAACAAGTTGCCGGAAGGTCTTCGGGTTTTTGCGCCAGACGCCACGGTTACGCGACCCTGGCAGGCATTTAGTAAAGGAACCATCGTAATAAACGTCACCTTTACTATAGACCACGCTGCTAGTCTGAAGAAAATAAGCCCACTCATTGATAAGTTCGGTCAAAACATCTACGCCAACTGGCCCGGCAAGATTAAGAGTACAGCTCAGCTGATTGCATCCCAAGCATACGAAAATCATGAATTGGCGCGAATGCCCTTGGTCCCGCACCGCGACAAATTTGGCGGCACGACCAATTTGGGCTGGCACATGAAGCCCACAGGATATTTCACCACAGTAGAGCATGACGGCCGCTGGTGGCTTATAACTCCGCTTGGCAATCCGTGTTACTACGTAGGGGTATGCTCGGCGCCGCAACTCAGGTTTGATAGCACCGCCGTAAATGGTAGGCAGTGGCTCTTTCAGGACCTGCCATCAAGAACAGGCAAATATGCACCGGCTTGGTCGGGTCCGCCATCCGGCAACATTGGCAGTTTCTATAACTTCAACATGGCGAATATGATTCGCAAATATGGCGCTAAGTGGCAGCAGAGCGCATCGATGCAAGCCGAGACCCGACTGAAACATTGGGGCTTCTGCGGTGCGGGCAAATGGAGTAGCGAGGTACCCGGTCTACCCTGGTTTCCGGTCTTGGGTTACAGTGGCGTACCCGTGCTGGTGCGACACCCAGACGTTTGGAATCCCAGTGTACGCACCGCTCTCATCGCAAGCCTTAAGTCACAAATTACACCATTGCTTCACAATCCGTATGTAGTTGGCTGGTCCATTGGTAACGAATTTGATGAGATCGTTACTACCACCGAGATTACACAGGTTCTAGCGAAACCAGCGGGCACGCCAGAAAGATCGGCACTGATCTCTTGGGCACTTCATTCTATTTATCATGGCGATGCGCAGGAAATGGCGAACGCCTGGGGCGCTCCACAAGGCTCCACGCAGATTCCTGCAAACCCCATTCCACCTGCAGCCGACGTAGAACGAATGCGCCAATATGCTGCTAGTTACTACTACAGGTTCCTCTACACGACAGTTAAAAACATCGACCCCAACCATCTTTACTTTGGATTTTGGCTAGCTGTTGGCTGGTGGCAGAATCCAAGCGACTGGAGCCTGATAGCCCCCTGGTGTGACGTTATCGGATACGACTTTTACAACCGTCACTTTGCAGATAACCAATTCAACCAGCTAATCAAAAAGACCCACAAACCCATACTCTGCGGTGAATACAGTTTCCCGCCTATCTGGGCTAACCGCGGATTTGGTGCTTATCCTACTAACGCGAAGAACACTGCCGATGCGGGACGGCTTTACACGCGTTATGTACACGAGGCGTGCGACAACCCTTACTCTGTTGGTGACCTGTGGTTCGAATACCGTGATGAACCGCTCACCGGCAGAGACTCGGTTATTGGTAGCGAGCTCATCTATGGCGAGCACTACGCATTTGGCGTCGTTGACGTTACGGACCGTCCCAAATGGGCGCTCGTTAAGAGGATGCGCGCGGCCAACGGCAGCACAGCCCGCTGGCATAGCCAGGCTCGTAAAGCTACCGGGGGCCGGTAGCCCGCGTGGTATACTCTTGGTAGAGTAATTCTAGGCACAGGTACGTTATTGGCCACGAAGAAAGGTGATTTGATGAACGAGGGTCTGCCCAATAAACCAGCTGAGCAGTGGGTACATCTAAACGGGAAACTTACTCCAAAGTTGGAAGCTTCTCTATCGATTTACGATCACGGCTTTCTTTATGGTGACGGAGCATTTGAAGGTATTCGGGTCTACTCTGGAAACATCTTTAGGCTTGAACCGCACCTGGGCCGGTTATACCGCTCTGCCCAGGCGCTAGACATCAACATTGGAGTAGACCACGCTCAGCTTCAAACCCGCGTAGTTGATACTGTGCGAGCGAATGGTCTCGACTCCGGCTACATACGATTAAGCATCTCAAGGGGAGTTGGGCTTGGTCTGGATCCTCGGCAGGTATCGAGCGAGGCATCCATCGTCATCTCAACCGAACAGTTACGCCTATACCCGCAGGAAATGTACGACGAGGGTCTAGATGTTATAACGGCCTCCACACGAGTACCTCCCGCGGTATGCATTGACCCGCAGATCAAATCGCTGGGACGCTACGTCAACAACATTACAGCAAAAATGGAAGCCAACCGAGTTGGCGCGGGTGAAGCATTGATGCTGAATATGGTGGGTAACGTAGCCGAGGCCACCGGAGACAACATCTTCCTTGTTAAGCACGGTGAACTTATCACCCCTCCCACTAGCGACGGCGCGTTGCCTGGAATCACGCGTCAGGTCGTAATGGACCTTGCGAAAGATATGGGCATAAAATGCCGACAATTGACTATTACGTTGTATGATGTGTACAACGCGGATGAGGCGTTTTTAACGGGAACGGCTGCCGAAGTTATTGCTATGACGCGATGCGATAACCGGCGAATTGGCGACGGTAAACCTGGAAGCATTACTCAACGCATTATCGCAGCCTTTAGAGCCATCACCAGTGTTGATGGGGTAAAAGTGTAACGTCCGATCGTAATATAACTAGGAGCATTTAGAGTCGCTTTAGTGTGCGTCGTCAGAACGTGAATTTGCTGCAGACTATGATGGGTACTAATGCAGCCCAACCGCGAACTCGGTGCACGTTGGTTGCGAGCGGTTCAACGTCTATTTGGCAGTGTTTTCTAGATGTTTATGCTTCGGATGGGATGAGTGCGTTAGATCGTATTGGCGAGTTACCGCGGCCAGATTTAGGCGAGGGTGGTCGATACTGTACCTTTGTGATACCCCGCCATCAGTTGAGCGCATTAACAGGGTTGCGGATTAGTGGTTAAGTATAACCGCGAGGGGAACTTTTCCTCGTCTACTGTCGCCTCTTATATTGTAGGTGGGCGAGCTAGTTTGGCAGTTGTGGTTTCGCGCTACTAACCTGGCATGAACCGCACCGGTAGAATCAAGGAGGTTCGGATAGCCATGTGGCAACGATTTACAGAGCGCGCAAGACGGGTTGTCTTCTTCGCGCAAGAAGAGGCTAGCCGCCTCGGTGAGAGTTATGTCTCCACCGAGCACCTGCTGCTTGGTCTCGTGCGCGAGCACGACAGCGTCGCATCTAGAATTCTAGACCGTATGGGCGTATCTCCCGGACGCATCAGGAGTGAAATTGAGCGTCAAGTGACTCGTGGTGACGGCCGCATGAGCCAGGACATGCAGCTTACTCCCAGGGCAAAGCGAGTTATTGATCTAGCCTATGACGAAGCCCGTCACCTAAATAACAATTATATCGGCACTGAGCACCTTTTATTGGGTCTCATCCGCGAGGGCGAGGGGCTGGCCGGCAGGGTACTGGCTCGCCTGAACGTGGACCTGGAGCGCACCAGACGCGAAGTGATGGCTCTTCAGGATACCGAGAGTACCAGTACTGCGGGCGCCAAAAGCACAGCGCGATCACGAACGCCTACACTGGACGAATTTGGCCGTGATTACACGGAACTAGCTAGAACAGACAAGCTGGATCCCGTGGTTGGCCGTCATACTGAAATTGAGCGGGTAATTCAGATCCTTAGTCGTAGGACAAAGAATAATCCGGTTCTGCTTGGGGAGCCCGGCGTTGGCAAAACTGCCATCGCTGAAGGTCTCGCCCAGCGTATTGTATCTGGCGATGTCCCCGAAACGTTAAAAGACAAACGGATCGTTTCACTGGACCTTGCAAGCCTCGTGGCAGGTACGAAATACCGAGGCGAATTTGAAGAGCGTATGAAACGAGTGATGGAGGAAGTGCGCAAGGCGCAGGGCGAAATTGTCCTCTTCATCGACGAGTTGCATACGCTAGTAGGCGCTGGCGCCGCAGAAGGTGCAATTGACGCCTCTAACATTATGAAACCAGCCCTGGCCCGCGGTGAGCTTCAGTGCATTGGGGCCACAACACTGGATGAGTTTCGCAAGTACATCGAACGTGATGCCGCCCTGCAAAGACGGTTTCAACCAGTGAAAGTAAGCGAACCAACGCTAGATGAGGCTGTTGAAATACTCAAGGGGCTTAGAGAGCGTTACGAGGTTCACCATCGTGTTAAGATAACCGATGATGCCCTAACGGCATCGGTGCAACTTGCAGACAGGTACATAACAGACCGGTTCCTACCGGACAAAGCAATCGACCTGATTGACGAAGCCGCCAGCCGAGTGCGGTTGCAGTATGCCCTGCCTCCCGCAGAATTGCGGCAAGCAAAGGCCAAGCTGGTGGAGATTCAGAAAGAGATTAACGCCATCGCTGAAAAGAGCGCTTGGGGTGAATCTGAAAGTGACCTTCAGGAAAAGGAAGAGAGTCTGCGGAGCAACATTGAACAACTGGAAGTTGAATGGAACCAGCGTCGCGATGCTCTACCTAGGATAGTTACTGAAGACGAGGTTGCACAGATCGTTCAATCGTGGACAGGAATCCCAGTTTCGCGCTTGGTAGAAACTGAAACTCAAAAGCTCCTACGTATGGAAGACGAACTGCACAATCGTATCATTGGACAACACGAGGCGATAGTTGCCGTAAGCAAGGCAGTTAGACGCGCAAGATCTGGCATGAAGGATCCTAAGCGCCCCATGGGCACCTTTATCTTCATGGGACCGACGGGAACAGGTAAAACCGAGTTGGCGCGTGCCCTGGCCCACTTCCTGTTCGACAACGATAACAACCTTGTGCGTATTGATATGAGCGAGTATTCCGAGAGGTTCAACGTTTCCAGACTGGTTGGTGCGCCTCCTGGGTACGTCGGGTACGAGGAGGGTGGTCAGCTCACCGAAGCTGTGCGCCGCAACCCATACTGTGTTGTTCTACTGGATGAAATTGAAAAGGCGCATCCTGAGGTGTTCAACATTCTGCTTCAGGTGATGGAAGACGGTAGGTTAACTGACAGTCAGGGGCGAGTCGTCGACTTCAAGAATACGGTCATCATTATGACCTCGAACGTGGGCGCGGCCCGCATCAACCCAGAACGCAGCCTCGGTCTACGCAGCGACTCAGAGCGTCGCGGTATGGAAGAAAAAGCGATGGAAGCTATGCGGAATCGAGTTCTGGACGAGGTCAAAAAGACCTTCCGACCAGAGTTCATCAACCGCGTTGACGAACTCATCGTGTTCCAGCCGCTTACCCGCGAAGAGATATTGCAGATCGTAGACCTCATGCTGGAGCGTGTAAACAAGCAACTCCGAACGCAGGACCTTGTTTTGGAATGCACGCTTGCATTGCGTGAACGCCTGGCGGAGGAGGGCTTCGATCCTTCGCTTGGAGCAAGACCGTTGCGCCGATCAGTTCAGCGCCTAATTGAGGATCCGCTTGCCGAAGAAGTTCTGAAAGGCACATTTAGACCGGGAGATTCGCTGGAGGGCTACATTAACGAACAGGGCGAAGTAGCATTTCATCGAAAACCGATTGACGAAGGTCCAATCGGGAACGACTCCGGGTTACCGCCGTTTGACGAGCCTGCGCCAGTATCGTAATAATCTACGGCGTCTCGCGTAACGGGAATAATAGGGGCTCTACCGTCACTGAAAGGTGACTGTAGAGCCCCTTGCTTTTCGAGTACTTATCGTCGGGCGAACGACTAACGCGGATACCGGCCTTCCAACGTACGTAGCTAAAATCAGAGTTATCTAAGCTGATCCAGGCACTCCGCGATGCTTTTGGTTACAGGCGCGACAATATGCTCGCCGCAGGCATCGCCAATTATACGGCACCGCTCTTCTGTGCCCCACTGCCAAAGGTATGCAACCGTAAATGCACAGATCAAAGCATCAACCAGATCTTCAAAACGCTTCAGTTCCGCGCCGCGCAGGCAATAAGGTACTTGCAGCCATGGTGGTGGCGCCAAGCTGTACTCGTCCAAACTCAATTCAGTTATATTTTCTACTAGCTCAGCGTACGCCGTCATCCGGGACTCACGGGATCTTCCTTTACCAGCCTTATACTTTAGTGTTTTGTTGATCTCGAATAGACCAATATGCGCGGCATGCGGGAAAACCTCATAACAGGAGCGAACGTGCTGCGCTCGCGGACCGTGGTCTCCACCAAATGTAATTCCCATTTCGTTAAACATTTTAATCAGCTGTTCACCGCGCACATAATCGTTGAACAATGTACGGTTTGCTGGGAGTGGCCCAGCCTCAAAGTGGCCGAAACAACGCCGCATCATGGATTCGCAACTGCGTTCACCTGTGTAATTCCTAACGACCAACGGGGCATCAACGCCCACGTACAAGCCATCTCCTTTTTCACAATTCGCAAGCCAAGCACACACGGATTCGTCATTCGTCAGAGCATTTGCATGGTGGGTAACAACCAGTTGCCCATCGCGAATCTCTAACATCACGGCTGCGGATGTGTTCACTCTGCCCCAAGCCAGATCTATGCCTGCCCACTGCATGGATTACTACCTTATCATAAAAAAATCCCCGGCTATTGATGCCGGGGAATTGGAGGATGCAATCCATCAAAGGATCGCACATCGAACTGCTCGAGGATATGGTACCGCGGCAGTGTTAAGAGTACCTTAAGAACCTGTTAAATTCCGATTAGGAACACCGCATTGCAGCTAGCACCTCCTGCAAACAGGTAAGGAACCGCACGTTCTCTTCGGATGTGCCCACGGTAACGCGAATCCAGGTTGGGCCCTTAAAATGTGGACTAAATCGCACAATTACGCCCTTCTGCATCAAATTATCCGCTACTACTTTGCCATCAACACCAACATTAATGAACAAGAAGTTGCCATAGGACGGAACAAATTGCAGGCTCATTTTCTGCAGTGCATTTCCTATCGTCTCAAGACCCGCCCTATTCGTGGCAACAGTAAGCTGTAAAAACTCATGGTCATTGAGCGCAGCTACTGCCGCCGCCTGGGCCAGTATGTTGACGTTAAATGGTTCCCTTGTTCGCTCCAGCCATTGTGTCATTTCTGGGCGCATTATGCCGTAACCAACTCGCAAGCCGGCCAATCCATACGCCTTGCTAAAGGTGCGAAGAATGACAACATTTCGCCCTTCTTTCACCCAATTCACCGAATTTGGGTACCAGTCAAAATCCTTGGCGTATTCGTAGTAGGCCTCGTCCAGCACCAAAATAGCTCGTGCCGGCAGCGCGTTCACAAACCTCTCGAGATCCGCAGACTTAATAGCAGTGCCCGTCGGGTTATTAGGATTCGCTAAAAACACCAAGCGCGTTGACGCGTCTACTTTGGATAACATTGCATCCAGGTCGCACTCCCAGCTAGATGTGCAGGGTACCTCTCTACACTCCACCTCATTGAGGATAGCAGCGGCCTCATAACGGACAAATGATGGGTCGGATTGTAATACAGTATCGCCTGGTTGCAGAAAGGTTACACCAAGCAGGTGAATGATATCGTCCGATCCATTGCCAAACACGAGGCAGTTTGGGTCTACGTCAAGAAATGCAGCAAGGGCACTTCTCAATTCGTGGGCGCTGCCATCAGGATAGATGTGGACGCGCGGCAGGAGCGATTGAATGGCTTCTTGTGCCTTCGGTGAAGGACCTAAGGGGTTTTCGTTACTCGCTAACTTAACGATACTGGACAGCCCCAGCTCGCGCTGAACCTCTTCAGCTGGCTTTCCAGGAACATAGGCCTGCAATCGCATAATATTTTCAGCAACAGTGGGTGCTGCCGAACCAGAAGAACTCAAGATACTTTCTCCATACATTATTTGTAGCGATTATACCCTCCACAAGGTCGGGTAGACGATGAAAGAGCAGTATCGGGGATGATGACGGAGTAGGTACGGCTTGGGGCAATTCAGGAATAGACACGTATAATGGGCAGGGCTGCTAAGATTGAGAGATTTGAAATCCTAATGATGGCCCGAGCGCCTTGAGCCCGACG
The DNA here is from genome assembly GCA_027450145.1 of Chthonomonadaceae bacterium. Classification (GTDB taxonomy): domain Bacteria; phylum Armatimonadota; class Chthonomonadetes; order Chthonomonadales; family Chthonomonadaceae; genus JAJZFK01. The sequence goes on from DAIDKH010000008.1 coordinate 53,198, forward strand.
CCATCATTAGAAAGTGACACTGTTAGAGATTTAGATTTGGTTAGCGCAGGGCAGGATGAAGAAAAAGCTGCGCGAGATTTGCAAGGCCTAGCGGCATTCCTGATACCTTGCGTTTGATGCGCGCCAGAGCGTTATCGACTGATTTAGTCTTGCAATTTAGCTCTAGCGCAATCTCCCGGTACGATTTGCCGATCTGGTAGCCGGCCAAAACGTTCCACTCGAATTCTGAAAGAATCTGTTGGAGTGATTCATGAAGAACCCGTGTATCTTCATCCACGATGACAATATCCTCGGGGTTGGGAGCGGTATCGGGAAGAATATCCTGAAGGCTCCAATCCACTGGAGCTTCATCACTTGGTACTTCAAGGGAAACGGAAGTGTTGAGAGGCATCTGCTTCTGGCGAGTGGCTGTCTTTATAGCGGTAATAATGTGCCTTTGAATGCACACCCTTGCAAATGCGGGGAAGGAAATAGCACGATCGCTGCGGAAATCTATGATGGCCTGCCAGAGGCCGATCATACCCACCTGCAAAAGGTCTTCTTTTTCAGCACCCACAAGGAAGTAGGCCTTCACTCTGGTGCGAACGAGGTTCCTGTATTTGTATAGCAGGTATTCCGAAGCCAGGTCGTCGCCTTCCTGAGCATGTTCAACTACCTCAATATCCGTCATATCAAAAAATTTGATATTTGCGGCGAGGCTTTGCTGCACGTCACTGATCACCCTGGTTCCTCGATCTACTAAGGATTTTTTGACGCGTGCGGTGCGATTGTACCGATCGGAAACAGCCCTTAATGCCTGCCTGTTGGTGTTGCGCGGACTGTAATTGCATTATACTAGAAAGAGGTGCTTAAAACAAGTGCCTAAGAATGAAATTTGCGAACCTTTGAGTACCCAATGGCCCGTAGTATCGTAAAGTGTTACATTCCTTGCCAGCGAGGCTACCAGGCAGGCATATGACTACAGTAGAAAATATTGTTGAAACTCGGTCTCTTTGCAAGCGATATGGCAAACAGGTTGCAGTGGAATCGCTGAACCTGCAAGTAAAAAGAGGCGAAATATTTGGCTTGCTAGGTCCTAACGGCGCAGGGAAATCCACTACCATCGGGATGCTCTCCGGTATACTCACACCTGGTTCGGGTGAGATCCTTCTGAATGATTCGCGGTTCACCGCAACTCCCCAGCAGAAGAAGCTTCTTGGCGTGGTTCCACAGGAGTTGGCTATCTACCCCAAGTTAACGGGCCGCGAAAACTTGAGCTTTTTTGGGAAGCTGTACGGCATAAGAGGACAGAATCTCCAAAATCGAATCAAGGAGATGCTCGCACTGGTGGGACTTACGGAGCGCGGTAACAGTCTTGTAGAGGAGTATTCCGGTGGTATGAAGCGTAGACTTAACCTCGCTGCGGGCCTTATGCACCGCCCACAACTTTTGCTTCTCGATGAGCCAACAGTTGGCGTGGACCCGCAGAGCCGTAACCATATATTCGAGGGTGTCAAGGAGCTGAACCGCCAAGGCTTAACGATTATATACACCTCCCACTATATGGAGGAGGTTGAAGGGCTATGCGACCGCGCCGGCATCATGGATAATGGACGGCTGATTGCATGTGATAGGGTCTCAAACCTGGTTAACGGTATGGGTGGCAGTGTCATTGAGATAACCGCTGCAACCGCGGGTATTAGCGAGCATCTACTGGACGCCTTGCGTAATCTTGGCACTGTGAATAGTGTGGTGGTATTTGAAGTCGATAAGCCGAGCACTGCAGATAGTCACGATAGTTTGATTAGGTTGAACACAGACACCCCAGATGCCGAATTACCTGCCATTATGACGGTCATCAACGCCAACCAGGTTGCAGTAAAGGCAATCTCGATTACGCGGCCATCTTTAGAGGACGTTTTTTTGTCGCTAACCGGTAAAAGTCTTCGAGACTAAGCGGTACAACTTGCAAGAGGCATTTTCGAACCACTATGATAACTGTGATGCTCAAGGATCTGAAGCTCATATTTAGAGACCGCACCGCATTGGTCTTCCTGTTCGGACTGCCATTGGTCTTTGCACTCGTATTTGGGGTTATCTACACCCGTACCTCGTCGACCAACGGTAAGATGCCCCCCCTAAAAATAACAATCGCTGACCATGACCGCACACTCCTTAGCAGACGGTTCATTGGCAACATCAGTGCACTCGGCCTACGGGTTGTTCAGGCGCGCAAAATAGACCACGTGCGCGAAAACACCCTTGAGGGGAAGATTCATGCCGGGCTTATTATTCCTGACGGATTCACAACCATAGTAACAAACTGGGCCAAGCAACCGCCAGGTAAGAAATTCGCTGTTCCAGTATTGTCGGTGCATCTCTTTGTCGATCCTGCTGAGACACAGATGGAACCTGTTCTAAAGGCCGCAGTAGACGGCGCGTTGATGCGTACTGCTGCGAAACAGCGGGTTCACATGATGCTGAAGATGTTTCCACAAGCTGGTCCGCTGCTCAGCATGTCTGCCCAAAGCGACAATGTGCCCATGCGCATCTCCGTAGTCGACCACAGTACGAATTTTCACGGCCCAACCGAGGGTGATAAGCGCATGCCGGGGCTCATTATCTACTTTCTATTCTTCATGGCAAACAGTGTTGCGATCACGCTGATCACGGAGCGACAGGACGGAACTCTTCGCAGGATTTTAACGACGCCCACCTCCTCTGCACAGTTACTTACGGGCAAAATGCTGGCGCGCGCCATTATGGGCTTGCTACAGGCCGCTCTGCTAATTGCAGTGGGACACTTCATGCTGCAACTTTCATTAAATGTACAACCGGCAGTACTATTATTGATCGTACTGTGTTGCGTATTTACTGCCACAGGGCTCGGCCTCCTAATAGCGACCATGGGCAAAACACAGGAGCAGATTCAGGGCATGACAACGATGGCACTGCTCATGATGGGCCTGTTTTCAGGTTGTCTGTTTCCCAGGGAACTATTGCCGAAAACGATGAGGGAGTTGAGTTATATCACTCCACACGCCTGGGCACTTGAAGCGACCAACGATATTCTTGTTAGAAGGCTGCCTATCATGTCGGCAATGCCATCGCTGCTAGTTCTAGCACTATTTGGCGTAGTATTCTTTGCCTCGGCATTAATACGATTTGAGTTCGAATAGCGAAGTTACCTAGTGGATAAACTACTAGTCGACAGAAGAGACACCGCACACGTTGGGTCTAAGCTATCGAACTCCACCCATCGCTCAAGAGCTTGAAAGGTCACCGGGCTCGTATTTGCGCCCCTTCCAGTTGGTAGGCCCCCCAAACCGGAAACGGAAGTACGACGACCACTGTACTGCAACAAGCAGTAACATGCTTAGCGGATGTAACCAGACGGAGGATAAATGCCCAAAGCGGCGTGCCTGAATAATGCGGATCAGTGCAATAACAGCGACCTGAAAGGCGCAGACCCACAACCACGGTGGCGCTTGTAGCCATATTCCTGCAAATATAAATCCAAAGGGTAGTATAAAAAAGACGATAGTAGTCAGCGTTATCGCGATAAGAGCACCTAGACTCCCCACGCCCTCGTAGGCATTTCGGGTAAATCCGTTCCAAACCTCCTCACCACTATGATACATTCGACATGTTATGAGATGAGAGGCATCACAAAGCAGCACGCGAAGATTTGATCGTTTAATCAGCCGTGCCAACTGCAAGCCATCATGAAACGAGTGCTGAACCGCGGTATGACCACCAGATGCGACATAAGCGGCACTCGTGAATAACTCCACCTGCCCACAACCTGCTGCCACTGTGGGGTATTGGGGATCGTCTACCAATCTTATTGGTAAAAATGTGGTGATAAGAAAATGGAGTACCGGCATAGCCACACACTCCCAAAACGTACCTGTTAACTGGCTTGGGAACGTAGTTGTCATGCTAGCGCCACGGTCGTTCGCCTGTTGAACCAACGAGGAGACCAAGGACGGGGCAGCGCAGGTATCCGCATCTATAAACAGGAGCCACGAAGCCTCGGCGGCAATTGCTCGTGTACCCAGCTGGCTGCATGCCCATACTTTGCCGGCCCAATCATTAGGTTTGGGCTCACCGTGAATTAGAGCCACCCGTGGATCGTTCGCCATGACCTGTTCAACGATCCTGTCAGTACCGTCATCGGATTGGTCGTCGAGAACATAGATAACCAGATCCTCGTAGTCCTGAGACACAATAGACTGAAGGCACTGTGCGATGTTGGCTGCTTCGTTTCTGGCGGGTATTAAAACAGCAACTTTGCCCAAGTCCCCATAACTGCACGTGGGTATTTGACTATAATCTTTAAGGTTGCGAATAGTGATGGCAAGAAACCCAAGCAAAGCTAGCAACACGAATAGCTGGTAAGCTAGCATCGCTTGAGGTTTCCCAATTTGCCTGCGCCGCATTGAATATCGGGACCATAGCCCAGCGAATCAGATAATCGCCGTTCAAAGTCATCTAGCACGATTCCATCGCGGAGTAGCACGTCCAAATCCATCAAAACTCTGCAGTTCCCGGTGTTCTAGGAAACGGAATCACGTCGCGGATATTCTTCATTCCGGTGAGGTAGAGCATGAGCCTTTCAAACCCAAGCCCAAAACCTGCATGTGGCGCAGATCCATATTTGCGCAGATCGAGATACCACCAGTAAGCAGCCGGATCCAGTCCCTGCGCAGTGATACGTTCCAGCAATACGTCGTGCCGCTCTTCACGCTGGCTGCCGCCAATGATTTCGCCTATTCGCGGAGCGAGAACGTCCATGGCGCGCACAGTTTTGCCGTCATCATTAGCCCGCATGTAAAATGCCTTGATTTCTCTAGGATAGTCGACTACAATGACCGGCTTTTTAAATACCTGTTCGGTGAGGTAACGCTCGTGCTCGCTCTGAAGGTCACTTCCCCACTGCACCGGAAATTCCCAACTAGAACCGCTATTCGTCAGGATGGATATTGCCTCTGTATAGGTTATATGTTCAAATTGAGACGTTACTACATTCTCCAAGGTTTGAAGAACCGAGTTGTCGATACGCTTGTTGAAGAACTCGAGATCTGCAGCACACTCGTCCATCACGCTCGCGATAATAGATTTCAGGAATTTCTCTGCGAAAACCATGTCATCCTGTAGATCGCAAAAGGCCATTTCGGGTTCTATCATCCAAAATTCAGCTAGGTGGCGCGGGGTATTGGAGTTTTCAGCCCGAAACGTTGGTCCAAATGTATACACGTTTGTAAAGGCGAGTGCAAAGATCTCCGCCTCCAACTGACCACTCACGGTAAGATAGGCGGGTTTGCCAAAGAAGTCCTGGCTGTAATCCACGTGGCCCCGCCGATCACCATCGCCCACGCGGGGCACGTTCATTAAGTCTAGCGTGGAGACACCAAACATCGCACCTGCGCCTTCGCAATCTGAGGCAGTGATGATGGGTGTATGAACGTATAGAAATCCCTGATCGTGAAAGAACCTGTGAATTGCCTGGGCAAGCGAGGTACGAACCCTAAATACCGAACCAAAGGTGTTACTGCGTGTGCGAAGATGGCCAATATCCCGCAGAAACTCCATTGTATGCCCCTTCTTTTGCAGGGGATAGGTTGCTGGGTCAGCCTCACCAAGAACGACTATCTGGGTAGCCTGAAGCTCGAGTGACTGGCCCGCCGCAGGCGAAGGCGCAAGGCTGCCCACAACTCGCAGGCAAGCCCCTGTTGTTACCTTCCGTATTAGCTCGCTGTTAAATAACGTTGGGGTGATCACAACCTGGAGATCCGCCGGGCAGGAGCCGTCATTCAGTTGTACAAAGCAGACCTCTTTGCTGTCGCGTCTGGTTTTCACCCAACCATGCGCCGTCACTTCGCTGCGGGCCTCTCCAGCCAGCAGATCTCGAATATAATTGCCCTTCAAAATCATAGGTATTCCAATCTCCTTACCCTTAGTGCCCATAAAGCATACGTGCAATAAACAATCGATGTAGCACAAATTACTAATCTGTGTTACAATTTTCTAATCCGTTGTCACAACATCAGCGATGTACAGCATTTGTGTAGTTTACTTCGCGCTAAAATACTATTAGATTACAGTATAATCTTTCTGTATCGTTGTGACGAACGTTTCTAAGAGAGCCAAAATGACTAATCATACGAACGATCCGCAGGCCTGTGACATGCTTAAAAAGCAAGCCGAGGCCATTGAAGACCTCCTTCCACGATTGGCGCGCCGCATGTTCCACCTACAGGAAAATCATCCCGTGCTGGATATGCCGGTTGGACAGTTGCGCGTTTGTGCAGCGCTGATGCGGGGCCCCATGACGCTCACTGCCCTGAGTGATGAGATGAATGCAACTGTTAGTGCAGCTACTCAAATTGCCGACCGCATGGAAAAAGTTGGCCTGGTACAGCGAACACTCGGCACGGATGATCGGCGCCTAAGGTTTATCACCCTGTCCGAAGCCGGCCAGGAACTCATGAGATCGCGCAGGCTGATGCGCCAGGCCCAGGCCGAACAGGTGTTGGCGGCGTTGAGCCCCGAGGATCGCACAAAGTTTGTTGAGATCTTGAGCCGAGCCCTGGCGGCGGCACAGAGCAAATGGAACCACCACGACCATAATGAACTTGACCCGGCGGATGTAGACCTGCCCTAGACGGCTAACGGTTCTGTATGCACTTCAAGGGGTGAGGCAAAAACGTCCTCAAACAGATCGCTATTGTTTTGAACGCCCCACCGCTCTAGTGCGCAATCGCCTGTGTGAACAATGGTTAACACAAATCGCGACGGACCGCCCGCCAATTCAAGTCGAATGTCTTGCACCAGGCCGAGGTGACTTCTATCCAGTCCTTCGGCCACACGCAATATTGCAGCAAGAACTGAAACACGGCGGCGTTGGCTCCTATTAAGCTCTGCAAGATTACTATGTGACTTCTTAGGCAGTCCCTTGCGATGGTACAGCGCCACATTCGCAATAACGTCAATTTCGGTGTCATCAAACCCCAATAAATCTGAATACCGTACAAGATAGTAGGCATGTTTCTGGTGATTAGAGTGAGACAGAAACGTTCCTATGTCATGAACAAGCGCGGCGTACTCTAGTAATTCGCGAGAAGTGGCACCGTAGGTATGAGCGCCCAACCGCTTAAGTTCATCGAACATTCGCAGCGCCAGATGCGCAGTGTGGTTAGCGTGCTCCTCCTCGTATTTGCAGGCGTGGGCCAACTGCAATATACTCCTGCGGCGAACCGAAACAGATTGAAATCGTTCTAGTGTGCCCTCACCGCGCAGCACGTGATCCAGAAGTATTCCATCACGTAGACCACGATCACTGGTAGTAAGGCGTTCTATACCCATTGCATCCATGAGCGAAAGTAGTACTGCCCCGCCGCCCAGGATAATATCTGCCCTCATCGGGTCGAGCCCAGGCACGTTTCTGCGCTGCTCTAATGTCAGAGAACACAGCATCCTCATCGATTCATTAAGATCCGGCAGGCGAATGACATTCTGTTGCCTGCCGGCGCCATCTGAATGAACGCGAGCAATAACCTCACCGAGCGAATTTATGCTACCGGCGCTGCCAAATGCAAGATCAAACCCCTCGGATCTTACCTTTCGGACAACCTGGTTGGCAACGCCGTGAATATACTCCATGCTGCGGGTCAGTACTTCTTCCGGTACCGCTATAGTGGATTCGAAAAACTTGCTACTAAGTCTCAACGCCCCCAGCTTCATGCTCTCTAAAACCGAATACTCATTAACCGCAGTGCCAACAATAACCTCTGTACTGCCGCCTCCAATATCAATAAGAACTGCTTTCTTTCCGTTAAGTTCAACTCCGCTAATCACCCCAAACCATATGAGCCTGGCCTCTTCTGCACCGGATATTACGCGCACTTCAATAGCTGCCTGGTGCCTAACTCTCTCAATAAAATCATCGCGGTTCTCGGCTTCGCGCACGGCAGAAGTCGCAAATGCAACGATCTCCGACGCGCCAAATCCGCGTGCAACATCAGCGAATCTCGCACAAACCAACGCTCCACGCTCTATTGCCTCCGGCGTCATCTTACCGGCCTTAAACTCTCCCTCACCCAAACGAACCATTTCACGATGCTGGCTGAGGGTGTGAAGCCGCTGGGTTTCATCAACCCGCACCACCGCAAGGCGAATTGAGTTCGTTCCAATGTCAATCGCTGCAAACACATGTTCATTCATGAGGTATTCCACGCGTTAGTTAACGTTCAGGCACAAGCTACTAGAGTATATAACACAATCGAGCCATCTGGAGGGTTGCACCGCGGTCGATGTCTACAGATTTACTGGTTACCTGTTAACAGAACGTCTGATAGCACTAACAGACCAACTCCATGGATTGGAGAATGACAATAGAACCTAGCAGGCTAAGCCATTTCTGTGAGCAGGGCGCAAGAGGTCAGCCATATTGCGACTGCCAGTAATGCGGCTGCCATCGCTTGCCGGATAGTTCAGCTACCTGATTTTTGCATGTCGACGAGGTGGGCCAGATCGGAAATGGTGCTTAGGTGCCATTTAGCGGCAGTGGAACTCCTGATAGTAATAGTATAGGTGTTATTGAATCCAAATGGATGGAGCCATGCCAGATGAAACCGCTGCTGAAACACACGTTTGTCAATGTTGTAAACGGTATCCGGGTTCTGAATGACTTTGCGCTTTAAGATATCTACCAACCCCGTACCGGTGTATTCCGGGTAAAGATCTATGTCGCCAGATTTCAGTGCGTTGAAACAGATAATCGTACCGCCAAGGGTGAGATGCGTTACGACCTCAAGGTTCGTATTGTCCTCAATTAGCTGTGCCATAATCTGCCCCAACACGGCCTGTTCCGTAAACGATTTACCGCCAATCACGATGGTTCCAGTTCTGTACCTATTGGGCACCGTATGGGGAGGAATTAGGTGGTTTTGCATTAGAAATGCATGCGCAACACTTGCGGCGGTCTTGCCCTGGTTGTCGACCGCATAGTTCATCGCCCTCATAGAGTCATCTGTAATCTTGTTGGAGAGCCGATTCAAGAGAGGCGCAATCATAGGATATTTCCTGAGGGTGCTCTCACGAACAAGCGGCGCAGCAAAGTAAGGTGGAAAAAAGTGAAGATTGTCCTGCAGCGTCACTAAATGGTAGGCTTTTATCCTACCATCCGTCGCAAAGCCATCAATAACGTCGACGCTTTTTTGTTTGATCGCTTGATATAACAACCCAGGGTCTAGTTGAAGAGGCCGATTACGGAAGTGCATATTATACAAACGCGCAAGGCCGGGGTAACCATCCTGCCTGATGAGAAACTCCGAGTCGAAAGCGGCAACAAAATACTTGTGGTGATTGGCTAACACGGTGTTTCTTATAAATATGAAAGTCCCAACCGCTAGAAGCGCGATCAGGACCACGACGCGCGAGGTAGCCAGTCGGCTTGAGCCGGCATATCGCTCGCGATTTCGTCGAATTTTGCCCGGTGTGAAGTAGATCTCGGCAAGGCCCAGTAAACCGTCCATAGCCAGTGCAAGAAGCGCGGCTGGTACTGTTCCCGCAGCCAGGTAGTTGAAGCTAATACTTCGCAAACCTTTAAGAATGAGGTCACCCAGGCCGCCTGCACCAATGAGTGCGCACAAAGTTGCCGTGCCAATTGTCCACACTGTGGCAATACGAATACCTGCCATGATTACCGGCATAGCAAGCGGCAGTTCCACTTTAGTGAGAATCTGCCAGCGAGTAAAGCCCACTCCAAGCCCTACATCTACCAGTCCGGGATCTACCGATTTGATGCCCGTGTACGTGTTCCGCAAAATAGGTAATATGGCATACAGGATCAAGGCGATAAGGGCCGGCACAACACCAATGGTAGGCAGCTTCATGCTTGCAAATATCATTACGATAATGGCTAGCATGGCTAAACCCGGAACTGTCTGCATCACACCGGCCGAGCCCAAAACGATGGAAACGGTTCCCTGCCGTTTGGTATGCGCCAATACAACGCCTGTCGGTATAGCAACCAGGCAAGCAACAAGTACTGCTACTACGGTCAGGTATATATGCCGCACCGTCTCATGGCTAATAGTTGCGCCGAAATTAATAATGAATGTATGCAGCGACGCCATTAAACTGCATCTTCCATCAACTTATCAACCGGAATAAGGTGGTTTGTTACCGACTCAACCGTTAGAGAACCAACGACCTCATTCCCGGAGCGAACAGGCAGACGCCTTGTATGGGATGACCTGAACTTGTCGAGAGCAGCGGCAAGAGAGTCCTGAGCATCTAACGTGTACCTAGAGTCGATGCCGGAATATGGCGCTACTGGGTCATAGTCACGTTCAAGTTCATTCACGCGACGGTTTTGTAGCAGCAGAAGTATCCTATTCTGTCCAAGGAAATCCAGCACGAAGCGACTCGCGGGTATAGAGGAGATTTCTTCCGGCGTGCCCACCTGCTGAACCACTCCCTCGTTCAGTATCGCAATTCTGTCGCCCAGCTTAAACGCCTCGAAGATGTCGTGGGTAACAAAGACAACTGTTTTCTTGAGTTGCGCCTGCAATGATAGAAATTCGTCTTGCAGGCGCTCTCGAGTTATAGGGTCAATTGCACCAAATGGTTCGTCCATCAGAATAACGGGCGGGTCAGCAGCTATGGCGCGCGCAACACCAACACGCTGATTCTGCCCCCCGCTTAGTTCAGATGGGTATCGATGCACATACAGATGCGGATCGAGACCAACCATCTCGAGAAGAAGATTAACCCTATTAATGATCCGCTGGTTGTCCCATCCCAGAAGCGATGGCGTTATCGCGATGTTTTCGCCAATCGTCATGTGCGGAAACAGGCGCGTTCCCTGCACCGAGTACCCGATGTTGCGGCGCAGTTCAACCGGATCCTGAAGCATTATCGATTTTCCATCCACGGTTATGGTCCCCGAGGAGGGATCTTCCAGCCTGTTAATCATACGGAGGAGTGTTGTCTTACCGCTGCCGCTAGTCCCTAGGAGTACAAAGAGTTCACCTTGTGCGATTTCCATTGAGACTGCATTTACCGCGAGATGGGCATTTCCATACGACTTGCTAACATTGTCAAACGTGATCAAAGCACGTTTGCCTTTGGCGCTCGGTTATGTACAGGTATCATCGCTGGTCCTGCCCAACCTCAAATACGCCTACCAGTGCATGACCGCAGCCAAGTCCCTCCTGCATCGAGAACTCCAGGTCCCTTAATGCGTAACCCAATTGCGGCTCTATAACATTTGCCCTGACATCTCCCATTTTTAGGCATTCTGCCACCTGAAAAACGCGCTCCATAGTGATAAGTGCGGACTGAAGAGAAACGGGGAATTTCTGCCACCCAGGCATGTCGAGAGGGGATACCGGGCGCTTCATACGATCCAGGCAGTAGTCAATAACGAGGTTCCACGCTCGCATTAGGTTATTGTAGAAGATGTTGGCCTCGTTGAAACCCGACAACGAACGAAACTCTACTCGCAGTGTGTTCAAATCGGTTCGCACATTTTCCTCATGAAGCATATTGATGCCTTGCCGCACCATGTTGACCCATGGGTTGTATAGCCGAGTTTGAACGTGTCGGCCTACAAACGACGAAATATCGGCAAGTTGTAGTGTCCTTACAGGTATGCCAGTTTCCGCGGTCAGTTCATCGGCCACCGCGCGAACCTCCAACCCACTCCAATACCGCATAGGGAAGTGCGTCTGTCTACGCGCAGGTGATTTGGGATAAAGCCAGCTCATTGAATAATCGAGCATGCCCTTGTCTCCCTGACCCCAATAGCATGGCCATTCAACGGAGTATTGGCCAAGCCAATCGCAGACAATAATGGCCCCCCCACGTGCATGTTCTACAATTTCACGAAACAGGCGCTTCATCGCGCTGCTGTCTATGTGGGAGAAGGAGCTGTAAGAGGTAAAGTATAGGTCGAACGTTGGGTAATTTCGCAGGGGAAATCCCTGGGATAGATCGCCTTTACAAAATTCAACTGCGGGCCACTCGCAAAAATTGTTCCTGCCCTCTCTCAGCATATCCTCTGATAAGTCGCAGCCCGTATAACTCTCAATAAGATCCGTAGGGAGCACGTGGTTGCCCGGAATCTGCATGGGTGCCTGGTCAATTGTCCAGGAGGTGAGCAGTCGTAGTCCCTCACCAGATCCGCAGCCTAGGTCAGCAATGCGAATGCCCCTTCCCTGGCTGCCTTTTGCCTGAACAAGGCGATGAAGGTGAGGCGCGATGAGACTACCACGCAACTGATCCTCCCAATAGCACCGCACGTTGTCGTGTTTACCGGTAAGCCCACCTGTATAGAGCGAATAGTGACCACCTTGTACTGCATTCGCGTACGTAGTCACTGCACCATCATTCAAAACGACTTTTGCATTTACCATAATGTTCTCCTCTAATCAAAAAATGAGTCATCTCATCTTCGTATCGTAGAGTTATCTGTTAGAAGACGGGAGCCTGGTGCTTCAAATTGACAAAAACTGTATCAGTTCTTTCATCCCCCCGGTTTTGAACCTCTGTACGACCAGATCCGACGGGGTGGTGCGGTCTTGTAAGCGTTGTTGCAGCGGCGCCAGGAAAACCTCCTCGCCCAGCTTACGGCGCTTAAGGCCCAAATTGGCAAGGGTGAGCAGTTGATTGCACCAATGGTAAATTACCGATTGCGAGGATGCTGAACTGGCGTACCTTAAGCATGCCTGTCGCCGTAACTCCGGTAAGCCGGACCAAGGCGCATCGTTCACTGCCTCTAGCGCCTCCGGTAGAGCTGATACGAGGCCCAGGGTGAGCGCCGAAACACTAATTAACTCGTTGGGAAGCTGTTGGTCATTGGTCCGGTTTTCTACTGTGTCATACCGCGTAAGCCGGTTGCAGTGCCAACAACAGCTGTAATGCGTCCCTACATCGTCGGCATTGGGCTTTAGCACAACCCTTGCGCCGCCCACTGTTGTTCCTTCGCATTCATCTAATTTAAGGTATTGGGCAAGGGTTAGGCCCTCAGGTATTAAGATCGGGCCAGCTTCTCTGTTGACAAATAAAATAGGCAGTTGCGCGATAAAATCTACATAGTCTGCATGGTTGTCAAAAGGCCTGTCTGGCACCCCACAACGTGCGCCATTATTTAGCCACCAATCCCACATCATCTCATTCACGCACTTGCACTGCTTATCTATCCCACCCTGCCAAACTGTTGAATTGGCCGTTAGGGCAAGTTGAGCAGGTACAAAGGCATTAAGCACATTCATCACAGCTAAACGTGCAAACCCTGGGACGTTTAAATGCACGTGACTGCCCGCATTAAGTGTGAATAGATGGACATCATGACCGTGGTCTACCGAAACATGATTATTCGAGACTAAGATATTGTCCCAAATAGATGCTCTGGTAGTTCTTGCCATTAACTTACGGGACGGAAGCGCAACAGGGTGTATGCCCACTGCTAAAAACCGCGCATCGTTGCGGTTTGTAAAGCTGCGAATGAGACTGCCTATGGAATCTATTGTTCGTTGAAGCGCGAAGAGATCCGGTACTGGGGCAAGCGCGAACTCTATCTTGCAATAGCCTGTTTCACACGAAACAGTATGTCGGCCCACATTAACCGCTTTGGTCGCGCCAACCAATGTACAGGTTGCATCATCCCGTAGCGGCGCCCAAAATTGGTCCAGCATGTGCAACCAGAACAGGTCTACTATTTGCCGGCTAACTGGCTCACCTGATGACGTCGTCATTGGAAACTTCAATTCCGCGCCCAGGCGTAGCGAACCATCCGTGGGATACGACCAGCGGGACGAAGACAACTCGACGTTGCGATGGCTCATCATTACGTCGTCACCTCACTACACATCGTATGGCCGTTGCCGCGCACAACAATCTTGTACGTTGTAAGATCCTTGGTCCCTACGGGCCCACGGGCATGCAATCGGCTTGTGGAGATACCTATCTCTGGTCCAAACCCCAGCAGCGATCCATCACAATACATCGTGGAGGCATTACAAAGTACCACGGCGCTTTCAACGCGATCTATAAATGCCTGTCTGGTAGCTTGATCCTCGGTAATGATGCCGTCGGTGTGATGTGATCCATAGGTGTTGATGTGTTCAATCGCTTCGCAAACCGATCCGACCACCTTGATAGAGACAATTTCCCGTAGGTACTCGGTTTTCCAGTCATCGTCATTGGCAAGCACCACATTGGGTACCAGTGCCTTTAGGACCCCGCAACCACGAACCTCTACACCGTGGCTCGCAAGTTCATTAACTAGTTCAGCGCACCATGGAAGCAGGTCGCGATGAACGAGCAGGGACTCCATGGCATTGCAGACAGCAGGCATGGTAAGCTTTGAATCCAGGAGGACACGCATTGCTTTATCAAGGTTTGCATTCGCATCCACATATTGGTGACAATTCCCTGCCTCGTGATGCAGCACGGGCATTTTGGCATGAACAGCAACGGTATCCATAAGGGCTCTTCCACCACGTGGAATTACCAACTGAATCATCTCGCTAAGGTGAAGCGCTTCTTCAACTGTTTTGTGGTCGCCACCAAGTAGTTGCACTGCATCACTCGGCAATCCACCCAAATCGAGCGCCTTACGCCATAACGTTACCAAGCACCCGTTCGTATTCGCAGCCTCGCTGCCACCGCGAAGAATTGTACAGTTACCTGCCTTAAGGCCTACAGCAGGGCCGTTTACCGACACATGCGGGCGTGCCTCAAAGATCACCAGAATAACACCGATCGGCACACTGACCTTTTCTACTATTAGGCCGGCCTCAGTTTCACCGCTGTAAAACACATTGCCCACAGGGTCTGGTAAGGACTTAAGCTCCTGCAGCGCACGAATTCGTGAGTTGATGTTGTTTGGAGTCAATTCCAGCCGTCGCAGGGTTGCTAGAGATGCGCTGTGGTTTCTTGCTCTGGTCATATCTTGACGATTGGCCAGGAGAATCTCTCGAACGTTCTCCTCAAGTAGTTTGGCCATTGCAGTGAGCACACGGTTTTTCTGATCGGCAGACGCAGATAACATGGCTATTCTGGCAGACTGCGCGGCAACCGCGGCCGCATGAACTTCATGCGAATGTTCTCTATCTGCCATCATAGTGCAACCTCATTGCAATGTAACGCCTGCACCAAAACTACGCAAGGATCATTACACGAAGTGGGGAGTAACCAGCTTGGAAGCATTTCATCTCATCCAATAGAAAACAGTGCACCGCGCACTTGCCAGGCAACCTGGTGTGAGCAACGGTTACTCCTAATTGGTAGGGGGATTATCACATTTTACGAGCGGGGATAACATCGGGAATACTGTGTGGATTTCTCTGTATCTTACGACTCAACGAACACCATTTCTTAGGAAAGGGAGCATTCTATAACTTAAGGTTGACTCCGGACTAATCTGGAAGGCGGATAATTCCTCGGCGAATGGCAATAATCGAGGCATGGGTTCTGTCATTTGCATCCAATTTGCTAAGTATGCTGTTCACATGCGTTTTAACCGTTCCCGTCGATATAAAGAGGGACTCAGCAATCGCTTGGTTGCTCATTCCACAGGCAATAAGTTGCAGTACTTCCACTTCTCGGTCGGTAAGTTCCTTGTCCGCAACGTGCTCGGCTAACGTTGCCGCAATTTCAGGTTGTATGCACATCTGGCCCTCGGAAATGGATTCAATAGCGAGAATGAGTTCCTCAGCCTCGCTATCTTTAAGCAGATAGCCGCGCGCACCAGCTTTCAAGCCTCTAACGATATCCGCGTCGCCTGCGTACGTGGTAAGTATGAGGATTGCTGACTGCGGCGTCACCTCGTGGATGAGACGAATGGCTTCAACTCCATCCATTTCTGGCATGTTTAAATCCATTAGAATGACGTCAGGCTCAAGTTCCGCGACCATACCTACCGCCTCACGGCCAGAGTAGGCCATGCCCGCCACCGAGAATCCGCTATGCCGTTCCAATATAGCGGCGATGCCTTCACACACAATAGGATGGTCGTCCACAATCAGAATAGAAATCTGCTTCGTGGTTGGCACTATCACATCTCCTTTTGCCGTTTGATGCCGTACATAGACTTATTAGAATGGAATTTCCACTGTAAGTAGTGCTCCACCCTCGGGTCTGTTGTCCACTGTCAATGTACCGGCGAGCTGTTCTGCACGTTCCTTCATGCTGGTCATACCGAATCCAACAGAATGGGGCATCGTTTCCAGATTAAATCCACCGCCATCATCCGCGATTTGCAACCTTACGCTGCGTTTAAGATATTCGAGTTCAATGCGAATAATTGCAGCGTCGGCATGGCGCAGCACATTCGTAATGGCTTCCTGTGCGATCCGGAGTAATGCGTCTTCACAACGTGCTGGAATATCTCGTGGGGAACCGTGGAGTGCGAAGCAGATATCGTGCCCTGAATCGCGTGTCAACCTTTCTGCCAATTGTGGAATTGCCTGATGTATTTCATATTCCTGTAGGATGGACGGCCGAAGTGCCCAAATTGACCGCCTGGCCTCAGTAAGACTTTCGCGGGCAACTCCTTTAGCCTTCTGCATGTGCTCAAGGGCCGTTTTGGGGTTATCTGGCAGGTTAAGGCGAGCGGCCTCTAACCACATGATGATGCCGGTGAACCCCTGTGCTAGGGTATCGTGTATTTCACGAGCCAAGCGGTTCCGCTCCTTTAGAAGGGCTACCTCACTACTCTGCCGCGTTAAACGATGCAGATGTATCCCCATACCAAACTCGTTGGCCCGGTTCAACACTGCGTTGAAGCTGCCGCCCGCCGCTGTCTCAAACTCCCCGTCGGTAAAAGTCAGCAATCCGGCGATGCAATTGCCCGTCAACATCGGTACCAACAGCAGTCGCTCACCGCCGTTGAGTTGATTTTGTAAACCAGTCGGAAGCGTTTGAAACCCCGAAAGTCTGGTTCGAATTACAGGGCGGCGGCTGGTTAATAGGTCCCGCCATAGCTCTTGAAAATCAGTAACGTCGATCACAGCATCGGTCGATTGGGGTGCACGAGAGTCACCCGATCTCCCACTGTATCCTGCCGCATAATGCAGTACATTCTGATCTGGTATATAGCTCCACATCGTGGCGGAACTAGCGTTGTAGTGTTCCGCAAGAGCTGCCAGCCTCTGGCCCAGGCGTAGAAATATATCTGGTTCCCTTGTGAATTCGTCAAGCGTTTCAAGAAGCCTGCCTAGATAATCTCGCTGAGTCTCCATCTGGAATAAGCGGTCTAGCTGAGAGGCGCAAATCGACGACACGAGTGAAAGAGTAGCGACTGTATTTGGCTCGCAGATCCCCGTACACGTGCCCGACAGCGCGATAAAATTCCTGTACCCGCTTGCTTCTACCGGTGCAATCACGGAAGTAAATACTATTTCATCTGGCTCACAGGGCTGATCACATTCGTAGATTAATGGAGATGCGGCGGGATCAACTACCTTGAAGACATGGAATGGGATGCGGGCGACGTTAATATTCTCGTCAGCAAGCGCGCCGGCAACAGATGCTGTGATACGCACGCATTGGAGATCATCGTCAAACTCAAAGTAATTGCAATGAGTGCGCGGAAACATGGTTGCCAAATAGTGCAACACAACATTTACCGCCTGTTGCCCATGCTGGACCGACTTCAAAGTGTCCGACAGCGAACTTAGCAATTTGAGAAGTCGACCTGGCCCATTGTCGAAGCATTTATCACTCATAGCAGCCGCATTCCTAACTCATTCGTCTAAAGTCTGGAATCGGAATGAGTAAGAACCGCAAAATGCGTAACTAACTTACCCGCACCTCAAACCTGTCCGACCCTAGACCACACGGCCTCCCAACGCGGGAAATGACCGCAACGAATTCGAAAACCGCCGACTGAATCCTAGCTTACCACCATTTTACGAATTAGTGAAGCATCGACCGATTACAGAGACGCGGGCAGAGGCGTGGAGCAAGCACTGCAACGGGCCCCACCAGTGGGCGGAATCGTTCATCGGTTGCGGTACAACCACTTTGCGCATGGCATTCGGTAGCGGTTTCACAGGCATTCCTCGTCAATATTGAAACCTTTAGCGACCGACCTAAATAGGCCTAATTTCGACCATCGACCAAATCCTGCGGCAGTCACCCCTAGACGAGTCCCTCTGCCCGTCACCGCGTTGCAAACGTGCACTTAATCGCGATTAATGCTGCACAGCGGTAGCCCATCTCAGCAAATCATCGCCCAATTCTGCGATCAGAGGCAGGTGGTTTCGCCTTGAATTCTGACTGATTGCATTCATGCTGGCTGCTTCTCGTGCCGCCGGCCCCGGTATTGGCGTCTGCATTGTGTACAGCGCTAGGCGAATGGCTAAAACAATTGTCAAAATAGGCTTTGTAAGGCGCCCAATCAGGAAAACCGAAGCTCTGCAGCCTATCATATTCTGGAGCTATGAAGGTGCCTGCATTAATATGCATCTTGAGTTGAGCACCCGCAACAACAATAGCGCTAACCAGTGCCTGCACCGAGTCCTCTCCCATCACGGTATTGACAACATAGGAGCCATTGCAGCCGTAACGGTACTGGCACCGCCAGCCAAACGCTTCGGTATCCCGGTCGAATACAGGAGCGCTGATATCCACCTCAATAAGCCCATTACGATGTGAACTACCGTTTATAGCTATTGTATCCCGTGCGATTGAAATGAAATGTTCGTCGTTCATCATGACTCCTAAAATACAAAAACGGGTTCGGCAATCGGCGTCAGAACTGGCAACGTAGGAAAATCCGGTGTCGCGATCGGTACGAGCGGCAAAAATGGCACAAGAACCGGTGGCCTTGGATCGTAGGTATTTCTACATTGTTGCATGCACGGTGCGTATTTCCTTGACATCATCTCGCTCCAACAAAGCCTCCATTCCTTTGGGGTAGGCATGTGATCGCAATACCTCTTTACATAGTACATGAAACTTCGCCAACAACGAAGTTCGCGGGCCTTAAGACTGTACGTACCTGAGGTAGGTGCCTTCTTGCCGCAAGGCTGCTTCTTCACCGGCGCTGGTTTATTGCCCATCACCTGGAAGCCGCGGCTGGGCACGACCAGCCCCCGCCCCCCGCTGCCAGTAAGCAGGCCCGGCTCGCT
>DAIDKH010000009.1 GCA_027450145.1 Chthonomonadaceae bacterium
ATTGCGGCGTCATCGTCCACAGTCCATGCGTAAACTACGACGCCGCGTTCTTGCAGGGCATCTACCCGGCTGGCGCTATTTTGCCGGTGTACCGGTCTGCTCGGCTGCCTTCTGCACAGGTTTGTGCTGTACGTCGTACTGGTACTTCGCAGTGGCCATGTAGCTTTGATAGATGTACTCCGGCATATGCGGAAATTTGCCTCTCACTGCTGTAAACAACCTCATCTGCAACTGAGGATGCTTACGTATTTGTTGCAATGCTATTGCGTAGTTCCCTTCGATCAGCACGTTCTGTGGCAATAACCGATATGCTGTTGCAGCATACTTGCAGGCAAGCCTGGCCTTGTCCATGTTTGGTTGGCTCGGAACATATTCATTCTGGAGCTCAGTACAGGCAGCCAGGTAGGTCATAGCAGCAACACCCCGGTCCGTTTGAAGTTCAACAAACGGCTTTATGTGCTTTTCATCGCCATTATATAGGTCGTCGTCCGCATTAAACAGGTGCCGTGCAAGGTCATACTTCCCCAAATTCACAGCTGCCATGCAGAGTGCTATGTTATCGCCACCGTAAGGGTTTTCCGGTGTCACTAAAGGCAAAAGGTAGTGCAGCGCCTCCCGGTAATGCCCAGTTGCAGTTGAGTATTCCCCCATTTCGATATGAATACTCTGCGTCTCCCACAATCTATATTTATGCAGGTCTTGCATAGTGTCGTAATGAACCTGATCCGCCATCGATGTGATCGTGCGAACGCCGTTCCGCGTTGAGGTTAAGGGCGCCAGGTCTGGATCTTCGCTATGGACCTGGTTAAGCATTTTCTGGTAGTCACTAGTATTTAGGTTCTTCAATTTACGAATAGCGCGGCGGTACCTATGAATACGGAAGCGTAGTCACCGCCCTTCTTTTCGGCTTGTGCTTCCGCCAGAATAGGGTTGATCTTGCCTTCAATATCTCGAGAAACCTCATTTAGTACAATGGTATACTGCACGCTCCAGCGCGTATAGGCATTCGCGTGAGGTCCCATTGAGTTTTGTTCTACGGCCTGTCCATTCGCAATACCGCTCCATCCACAGGCAGTAGAAAAGGCGAGTGCGGCAACAACCTTGTGTAAAAATATCCTTTTCAAGATTTGCTCCTCCTAATGTAGACTGCCCTCAATGGCACTATTACCAGCCCGTCTGGTTATTCATCCAGGCAAATGTCCATGTGGGAAATGCGGGGTACGTGGTGCCTGGTGAAATCGACTCAGATGAATTTGAGTCAAGATACCAGCCCGAGCCAGAGACATAAGTAGCCGTGGCGTTCCAAGTCCAGGTGAGGTAGTTAAGTGGTACCCAACAGGAATTACCCCCGGTTGATGCGCCCGGCGGTCGGTAAAGCATGTAATCGTAGAAACTATCTGTGTCGCTCTCAGCAACGGCTCCGCCAGGGGGATTCATGAACGGTGCGTCCCAGTTATCCCCCTGACTTCCATCCGGTATCCAGTAGTGTTGGTACGGCATGAAGTTATCAAGTCCCTGCATTCCATTGTTCCGGATTGCAACTGTATTGCCGTTGACCGTCGCCGTGCGGTTTGGCGTCCACAATTGAACTAAGCCCCATTCGCCAATATCGCCATTGGAAGTCACGAATGCAGCGGGTGTGGTCACTGTGCCATAGAAATCAATGTGGTTGAGCCCTAGTGTGCCACTCACCCGGTCAAGATCAATATCCTGTCCTTGGTTATTTGCGGTAAAAGACCCGGTTAAGGATTTAAATGCAGGCTGTTGGACTGAGAATTGAAAGCTTTGGAACGAAGTTCCCGGAAAGCCTGCCGCAGGCAACGCGCCTGAAGGCACAGCAAGGTCACACGAGCAAGTCAATTTGATTGGTTTTGAAAGATTCGGCTTCTTGAAGTAGCATTGAAATCCTGACTGGGTAAGATCCGCCTGCTGTAAAGGCTCATACGTTGCCGTTTCGGGTACTTCCGCGTTGCCCATTCCCGTGTTTACAACATAGTTGCTCAGAACCCAGTTTTTAAATGGACTACCGGCAGCAGGTATCGCCCACTTGTAATTTGGCATTGGCGCAACGGATAGACCACCTGTTACGAGTGAACCGCCGCACGATTGGCCTATAAGGTATTGGCGGGTCGCCTGCCCGCCAATACCGCCGTTAAGGCTAATGTACAACGGATTTGCTGCGGCAGTGTAACTAACACCGCCTCCCACAATCACATCGGGGCCCGTATCACTTGCGTTCCTGGCCACCGTGATATTCAAGCTCGGCGAGCACGTTACGCTAAACGAATTACCGGGGTTCTGTTTTATCTCATACAACGCCCCCAACCCCGGGCCGGAACCTCCGGAGTGAACGTCACCAGTAGCTGGCCCTACCTGAGGGAACCCGAGCCCACAGTCAGCACTTTCACCTGTAATCTCGCTAGCGTTATACGAGTAGGGGCTGGCCCATGCAAAGCAGGTCTGCTCAATAACAACCGCTGGAGGGGGTATGTCGCCGGGGACAGATGGATCTGGAACAAACGTAAATGTCGCGGTAATCTGGCCGCCTAGAACCAGGCTGCCAGAAGTATGTGGGCTAGTGCAATCGCAAGAGCCGCCGCCGCCATAGGAGCTTGTGCCGCCGCCAGAGTAGTTCACCGTTGTTGCCTTACCGTTCTCTGTGGTAACTACCGTGCCACCGGTATAGGTTACGACGTAATGACCAGCTCGTGCCCTGCTAGCTGAGGCAGCCATTAGAACTACAGACGCGGTAAACCAGACACACATCTTGCAGTAGTGCACGAATTTATTACTATAAACCGGGGGGGGGGCAGCATCTACAAAGGAAATGATGCCAATGCCAGAATTCCACATGGGTACTGTACGGTTCATACACGCATTCCTTTCCTGTTTCAACTCAGATCACAATCATTTGCACCTCTAGGTGCACGAATATGAATGCAATTTGCATAAATTATTCAACATATGCAAGAGCATATTAACATGGGATGTGTTGAATGTCAAGCGATTAAGTTACTTAAGCAAGGGAATTATTTACAAACGCCCCCAAAATTGTTCAACTCGTGCTAATATGACGCACAATTTCGCAAAATTATTACCGGTACTTGCTTAAATTAATTTGCAGTAATTGGAGCGCGCCCGGACGAAGGCATAAGTGCGTACAATGGGGCGCCAGGTGGAGCTGATGACAGTGGCCGCCGGTTAACGAGGCTGCAGGTGCAGGTGTGATACCAGGCGGTCTACACGGTTACTGATAATGCCGTTAACACCTATTTCAATCATATGCTTGATTGCGGCGTCATCGTCCACAGTCCATGCGTAAACTACGACGCCGCGTTCTTGCAGGGCATCTACCCGGCTGGCGCTTAAGAGGTGAAACTGCCATGTTACCGCATCGGTGTCCAAAGACTCTAAGAGGCGATCAAAACCATCGCCTGCAAGTTCGTTGGCCCGTTCACGCCCCAGCGATAGCGAAATTGGCAGATGCGGGTCCACCTGGCGCAGAATTTTACGGGAATATGGGCTTGCACCGGGCACAAGCTTTTGGCCGGGCGGCAACGCAGAGAGAATCTCTGCTGTCTTCGTCTCGGCACCATCGCCCTCTACCTTAAAATCTGCCATGACGGCACAACCGCACGAAGCCCAGTCAACAAGCTGTTGCAGGGTGGGTACTCCCTGTCCCGCGCCAAGATCCAGTGATGCCAGGTGAGCCGACGTACACGCAGGAATGGAGTGTCTATCGCCATCACGATCGATCACATAGTCGTCGTGCGCCAGCACAGGTACTCCGTCTAATGCAATCCGAACGTCACACTCCACCATCGCACAACCAGCCTGCCACGCTGACTGAAACCCCGCCAGAGTATTGGCGGGGAACAAAGCCGGCCATCCCCGGTGACCTACTGATACGGGCAAATGTGCGGCCAGATTATTCATGTTGTAGAACGCCGCCTTCTTTGCCTACCCCTACTAGGTTTCACTGCGGAACCCACTAGATCGGTAAGAGTGTGCAGTGCACCAGCGGTCATAAAGCCTGCAAAACCCGCCAATGCACTAATGGAATGATCCCGCACTGCCGCGGCTGTATGCCGCCAAAGACCTGCTGTAACGGTGCCTGGTCCAAAGTGCTGACCGAGAAGATCGATACCCCAAACAGCCACGACGACGGCTACAGAGATGGCCGCTACTAGGTAAAGGGCGCGTATTAGGCCGCCGGATATCATCCCGTGAGATATCCAGCTGCGATGCGGTACCAATACCCTGTACGGCCACCATATTACACGCAATGGACCCCAGGCCCGGTATTCACGGGAGTTGGTATCTAGATCACCGGCACAAGCATACCCGGCAAATAGAAATGTACCGGTGAACCACAGGGCAGCGGCCACATGTTCATGTGGTTGAATATGCCAGTAGACGCCGTTAACGAAAGAGACTGCGGCGACGGTAACGGCGTCGTGTACGGGTGCTCCTGGCATGTTGATTAGGGCTTTTCAGCCGTGGTAAGCGTCACGTCGGCGTACTGATCACCGCGGTGAATCCGCAGTGTGATTCTCTCGCCCACCTTTAAGGCGTCCTCTATTTGGTTGAAACTGGCCTGATCCGTGACGTGCTTACCGTTGATTCGGGTAATAACATCGCCAGGTTGTATCTGTGCAACGGCAGCGGGACTATTGCGATAGATGCCGGTAACAACCGCGCCCTGGATATTGGGCAGCCCATACTGCGCCGCCAGGTCGGATGAATTGCTAACTACCGCAACGCCAATCCACGGCCGAATGATCTTGCCGTATTTCTTGAGCTCCTGGGCAACACTCAACGCCGTATCAATGGGAATTGCAAACCCAATACCCTCCGCGCGCTGTTGCACGAGAGTATTAATGCCAATTACCTGTCCTTGAAGGTTCACGAGCGGCCCGCCAGAATTACCGGGATTTATGGGTGCGTCGTGTTGAATTAGATGTGGATATATGCGGCCATTGGGCATGGCAATGGCACGATCTAAAGCGCCTATAACACCGTTGGTTACTGTAAAGTGGAGGTTGTACGGGTTACCAATTGCCACACACATTTGACCAGGTACCAGCCCCTTGCTGGTTCCCAAGTGCGCCACCGGAAGATTACTACCGTTCACCTTGATGAGCGCCACATCGTTCGTGTAGTCACCACCTACAAGATGCCCCCGTAGTTTCTGCCCCGTTGTAAGGGTAACAGTAATAACCTGTTTGCTGTCGTTAATACGGTGAACGACATGTTCATTTGTCAGAATGTATCCGTCCGAAGTGATAATCACCCCGGAACCACTGCTGGTTTGATCGCCGTACTGCGGTGCAACCCCCATCATGTCGTCGAATATACTGCCGGGCATTCGCACTCGCTGTGTCGCATCTATGTTCACTACTGACTTGTAAGCGATTTGCGCCGCGTGAGCGTAGATTTCGTCGGGAGACAGTGGTGCTGGAGGTGCTTGATGAACGTTAAGGCCCACTGTTTCTGCCCTGCTGCCGGGTAAGCTCCACGTGATATGCAGGTAGGGTAATACCAATCCGCCCAGTATAAACGCACCAATTAGAAACAGTACGCCTCGTAGATTCGATCGGTCATTTCTGGATGAATGATTCATGATGCTACCTCAGCTTATTCCCAAGCAATAAGCGCCAATTCCTGGGGCAGTTCTGCGTCCGGGTGCTGGGGAACAACTCGTACTGAAAAGCCCTGTAGTCCTGTATTCTGGCACGGTACTGTACCCTCGAACGTGTGTATGCCGTCCACCGCGGGGCCAGTGCATTCCAGGCTCGTGATGCTGCCGTTCATCACCTGGCGAGAGCTGTCGAGAGGCCCATGGTATGCTTGAACAAATACATCGTGTGGTGTGAGGCCAGCCAGATTGAGTTTGGCGGTTACCTGTACATTGGCGCCCACTGTAACAGCGCTGCCTTCCGCTAACTGGCTTTTTACTTCCACCACCTTTACCTGTGGCCAGTTTTTTCGTATCTCTTCTTTCCAGTCAACTAATTGGCTCGCGCGCTGCAGACCATTTTCGCTCAATCTGTCGTACCTCTCAATACCCGGTACGTAAAATGTCGAGGCATACTCTCCCACCATGCGATGCGTGTTGAACACTGGGCACAGATGTCGCATAGAGCTCTTCATGCGCGCAATCCATCCGTTTGGCAGGCCGTTGATAGCCCTGTCATAAAACAGGGGTGCAATTTCCTTTTCCAGGAGATCAAAAAGTGCATTGGCTTCAATGGCGTCCTGGTCCTGCGGGCTGTCATACTCTTCACCGCTGCCAATTGCCCACCCAACCGAAGGCGTATAGGCCTCATCCCACCAGCCATCCAGAATAGAGCAGTTAATTCCGCCGTTGGCGAGCACCTTCATGCCGCTTGTTCCGCTGGCTTCCATAGGTCGCCGCGGGGTATTCATCCACACGTCCACACCTTGCACCATAAACCTCGCCACAGCCAGGTCGTAGTCCTCCAGGAAGACTATGCGGTTACGTGCCTCTGGCCGGTGCGCGAATTGCACCACCTGCCGTATGAGTTCCTTGCCGCCATCGTCATGTGGATGGCTCTTTCCCGCCATGATGATTTGTATAGGTCGATTGGGGTCGTTCAGCAGTCGAAGCAGCCTGTCCTGATCAGACAAGAGCAGTGTTGCACGCTTGTAAGTAGCAAAGCGGCGGGCAAAACCAATAGTGAGGATGTCCGGGTTCAGTACTTCCTTGGTTCGTCTCAGTTCCGAGTCGCTGTGGTGGAAGTGCCTGTACTGCTGGTAGAGCCTGGCACGAGCGAAATGAACGAGTCTGTCGCGGCGGAACTGCTTTACTCGCCACAATTCCTCTGCAGGAATATCATCGACGCGGCTCCATACCTCGGGATCACTCACGTCCTGCGACCAGCGCCCACCTAAATAGCGATCCAGCAGGTCAGCCATCTCTCGCGATACAAACGAACGGGCATGTATTCCGTTGGTTACATGTGAAACCGGTACCTCGTCCTCTGGCAGGTCACGGTAGCCGGCCTGCACCATCCTGCGGGTAACTTCACCGTGCAGCTTGCTTACGGCGTTCACATGGTGAGAAGTTCTCAGCGCTAGCACAGCCATGTTGAAGTTTTCACCGCGGTCCTCACGGTTTACCCGCCCCATCTCCAAAAACTCATCGAATGTGATACCAAGCTGGCTGACATAGTCGCTAAAGTAAGGAGCAAGCAGGCCAGGAGTGAATACATCAAACCCTGCCGGTACAGGAGTGTGAGTGGTAAAAAGGTTGCCGGCCGCACCGGCTTCTCGGGCGACCGCGAAAGCGCAGCTATGTTCCTGCATGAGGCGTCGGGCGCGTTCCAGTGCCTGGAAGGCGGAGTGCCCTTCGTTCATGTGACACAACCGGGGCGAGATACCCATGGCTTGAAGAGCCCGTTGCCCACCAATTCCTAAAATAATCTCTTGCTTAAGCCGCATCTCACTATCGCCGCCGTATAACTGATCGGTGATGTTCTGGTCTTCCGGTCGGTTGACCGAAAGATTTGTATCCAGTAAATAGAGCGGTACCCTGCCAACAACCACTTTCCACACCTGAATAGTTACGGATCTACCGGGAAACTGTACCTCGACACGCACCTGCTGGCCCTGATCATCCATCACGGGTTGAAGCGGCATGTTATAAAAGTCGTTTACAGGATAACGTTCTTGCTGCCAACCATCCACATTTAAGAGTTGCCGAAAATATCCCTGTTGGTATAGCAGCCCCACACCTACCAGCGGTAACCCCAGGTCACTAGACGATTTCATATGGTCACCGGCTAGAACTCCCAGACCACCGGAGTAAATTGGCAGGCATTCCGTTATGCCAAATTCCATGCAGAAGTAGGCGATACACGTAGTGAGGGGGGCATGGTGATGGTTTCTGCGGTACCAGGTATTCGTCGACCGCACGTACGTTTCAAGGCCATGAAATGCACCTTCCACCATAGAGAGGTAGTTGTCGTCATTGGCCGCATCACGTAGTCGATCCTGTGCTACTGTGCCGAGCATAAGGACCGGGTTATGGCCGCTTGCCTCCCATGCTGAGCGATCCAAGCGCCGAAACAGCTCCAATGTTTCCAGGTTCCACGACCATTGCAGATTGTAGGCTAGGGCGCGCAAATGCCGCAGCGGCTCTGGCAACGATGGAACGACTTGAAAAGTGTGAACGGTAGGCATACAATGGATCTCCTAATGCGGGGCCCTCGGCGGCACAAACGATAGTTACACAAACTCTGTAGCGTTATATCAAGGTTTAGGAGCGGTGGATTTAGCTGTACCGCCCAAATGAAAATAACTCATGAGCATTTTTCGTGCCACGCCGGCCGCTGCAATTCCACCATACCCGTCCCGCTCTACCAGTACCGCGATTGCGATTTTTGGGTGGTCGATTGGCGCAAAGCAGACGAACACAGAGTTATCATACTCTTTACCATGAAAGTATACCTGTGCCGTGCCTGTTTTTGCTGCATATGGGAACCCGGGAATGGCCGCTGCAGGAGCAGTTCCCCGTGGCTGTGTTACCAGTTCCATACCCTGAATAATGTCCTGCAGATACTGAGGATCTACGCCGAGCGACCTCACGGCCTTCGGCGCAATTACCGTCGTCTCACCCGTCTCTGGGTTGATGATGCTGTCTACAAGGTGCGGTCGGTAGAGAGTGCCACCGTTTGCAACTGCTGCCACGTAATCCACAAGCTGCATTGGCGACACACGGACATACCCCTGTCCAATCGCCATATTGAGAGTATCACCAGGAAGCCAGATGGTGTGTAGTACCTTCCGCTTCCAGGCCGTAGTTGGTATTAAACCACGATCATCGGTGGGCAGGTCGATACCGGTTTGCTGGCCTAGTCCAAAGTTCTGAGCCATTTGTGCTACGGCAGTGTGCCCAGCCTTTTGTGCCACGTGGAAAAAGTATACGTTGCACGATGAACCAAGCGCGTGGAAGAAGCTGATGTCACCATGCACCTCATCGCATTTGAACTTGCGTCCGGCCACTATAAGGTAACCGGGACAATAGTAGGTATCGGATGTCGCGAGGGTACCGGACTCAAAACCTGCGGACGCCGTTATCAGTTTGAACGTTGAGCCGATGGGATAGGTGCTGCCCGTTACACGGTTGATCAGTGGATGGTCTGGATTGCTGGCGAGTTTATTGTAATCCTTGCCATAGTCGTTGAGATTATAGGTGGGCATGCTTGCCATGGTGAGTACGCCACCGGTTTGTGGGTTGATTGCTACCGCAGCACCTGGATGACCGGTATCGTGAAGAGCCTCAGCGGCCACTCGCTGCAGCTTCATGTCGAGGGCGAGTTTTAGTGTATCACCAGGCTGCGGGGGCTTTTGCCCCAGCGTCCGCATAAGCCTGCCGCGAGCATCCACGGCAACGTCGGTTTCCCCGGGTTTTCCATGTAGATAGGTTTCATAGTACTTTTCTAACCCAAAGATACCTACATAGTCGCCACCCTGGTAGCCCAGGGGCGCCAATTTCCGAAGCTCATTAGGGCCAATAGGTCGGGTTACTCCCAAAATGGGAGTGCAAAGTGAGTCGTCCTTGTAGTACCGCATTGGTTGGCGAGTAACCAGCACACCAGGCAAGCTTAATATCCGCTCGTCCACCTGCGCCACGGTCTTTAGATCTGCCCCTTTGACGACAGGCAGTGGATTATATCTCTCTGGTCCATCGTACGTTTCTTTAACTTTGGCTTCAAGGGGTTTAAGCGGAAGACTCAATAGCTTTGCAAGACGGGGAAGCGTCTGTTTGTTGTGAGCTATATCGTTTGGAGTTACTGCGATGACAAACTGCGAGCGATTAGTAGCTATGATGACACCGTTACGATCCTCAATTATTCCCCGTGGCGGAATGGTTCGTATCTTGCGAAGCTGCTGTCGTACCGAGGCTTCGGCAAGCTGGGGGCCAAGAACAATTTGGAGGAACCATAGGCGCACGCAGATACAGATTATTACCACCCATATAAGTGCCGCTACAAATTTGAGCCTTCTCCATTCGGGTGGAGCAACCGGCCTCTGTATGAGGCCTTCTGCAATGGCGGGATTTACGTTGCGAGTGGCTGAGTGTATGCCACTGCGGTTTCTGCGATTTTTTGGAACCATGCACCTGATTTGTCTACCACCGGCAGCCACCAGGCGGACGGACGGTGATTCGTATGTGTTAATCCATCAATTGTGAGGCAGGCATTTCTAACTAGCTCTAACCTCGCCATTTCTGCTTGACGTTCCACGTCACGCAATACAGCGCGAGCGGCACATGCCCTTTCGCCGCGCTCAAGTTCCTCGCGCCGCTGCCGCATCCGTTCAATGTCCTGGCAAACTATCTTTTGATGCTTGCGAACCGCCTCGATTTCACCGTGAAAGGCTGCACGCCGTGCAATTTCCGCTGGAGTCCACTCCTGAACGGAACGGAAATGAATACCGCTGTCGCGCTGGGCTGCCTGACTCCTGGATTTTAAAAGGCGCAACCTGCCGTAGTCATTTTGAAGTGTCTGCTGTACCGCAAGCGCTTCATTTCTAAGCGTCATCAGTTCATTGCGAGCCTCGATATACTTAGAAGTCAACTCATCCCACGGGCCGGCGGGATCGCGTTCCTGCAGAAAACCCATAAGTTCCAGCGGCTTGCGCAGCCGTGCCAGCTGATCACAAAGAGCGCGTTGCTCCTCAAGTACGTTGTTCCACTGTGCCCCAAACTCAGCGGCAGGTATGGTTACTCGGCCAAAGGTAGCCGCTAAATGGTCCGTAGGCTTTAGTGTTGACCTTGCCACGGAGAGCGCATCCCACGTGTGGTATTGTATCCGTAGAATAGGATGCATTGCAATATCTGCGCCCGCCGCTGCCAGAATATCATTCATCTGCCTGGTACGGCTAACATACATGGAGCCTTCTTCATTGAACACGAAGATGAACTCTCTGGCGAGCATGGATACGAGCGATACGGCTTTACCAACTAAAGTTACGTGATCGCCAAGTCGCGAGGTTAGCACCTGCGCCAACTCATTAATACTTGTAATGGGCGCTTCCAGCGGAATCGCGATAGGATTTCTGGTCTCTATGAAGAGTACCCGTCGGGTGACACGCAGTGTCCCTCTGCCTCTTCCGGGAACAAAGCAGTCGAATGGCAGTGCGCCAGCTCCAAACCTATCCAGAGTGTAGATCTCGCTTCCCTCTACTACGCGATTGTAAGCATCTAGGGCGATAGCCTGAGTTTCAGGACGCAGGAAGAGATCCACGAATTGGAATCGGGGAAGCTGGGCGGTCTCCGGGGTAAGGCGAAGCAAATGGGCTGTGCAGGTAACTTCGAGGTTATCTGGCGAATATCCAAGCAATAGCGAATAAATCCGTGGCAATATAAACTGAAAAAGATCAGACAGAGTCTGATCTGGGTGCTCGGCGCAGAAATCCCGACAGTATCCTAACAGAATGTCGGCGGTGTTGCGTGCTTCGTTCTGACAACAGCCAGGCACAATCTGTCTCACTGCTTCGTCAAAACCCCAGCCCAGTATCTCAAGCATACCTTCGCTTACGTCGCTCAATTTGAGTGCATGAACAATGAGGTCACTGGATCCCGTGTAAACCAGCCCCCGCCAGCCCCAAGCTTCGGTAACGGAATCTATAAAGGCCTGCTCGCCCATGGATGAACCGGAAGCCAAGCGATGCACTGGAACTCCGCATCGTACATATTCCTGGCGCGAGGGAAACGTCTCACTGCCAAACAGCGTGGAGAGCTCACCCGCCGCCGACCAGAGCGATTTGGTTGTACCATCATTGTGAGCCATAGGCACAAAGCGGCCACGACCTGGCAAACGGACCGGTGATTTTGCAAAGTAGTCAGTATCATGCACACCCACAACTATTTTGCCACCCAGATTGTTGCGGTCTAAAACCTGGCGTAGTACTGCTTTCATTGGTTCGTCCCAAAAAACGGTCTGCCCCAAGGCCAGGAAGGGTGTATTTGGGAAAGCTGCTCGCAATTCTGCAGCAACACTGGCCACAGAACGGTTTGAGCCAGAACGAATCATTCGGGTAAGCTCCAATTTCTTTCGGCGTGCAAAGTTCGTTACGCGTCGCCTTGCCGTCTAGTTCCGTTTATAGCGGAACTGCCTGTTGGGTATTTGCGTGCATCAGCGGCTTTACGCGGCAAAAATAGATAAAGGTACCAGAAAATTCCGTTCAAACCAGCAAACAAGAGGCGTATTACAGGGCTAATGTTGAGATGCGAGAACATCCCTTCAATAAGCCCAGCAAAAATCAGCATCGGTACCACACCAAGAACCATCTGGATGGCATCGCTGCCTGCCTGCTTAAAAGCGTCCACGCGCTTGTACCGGCCTGGAACCAGCAGACTTACGCCTAACCTAAGGCCCGCGGCGCCACAAATGAATATGGAGGTAAGCTCGGCTATGCCATGCGGCAGGATGCCAGGCCATAGAGTACTGTGTTTATGCACCTCTGTCATCAACGCTGCAAGCGCACCCAAAGTGGCGCCGTTCTTAAAGAGCATCAGCAGTGTAGGAATTGCAGCGAGTATGCCCCCCACAAAGACGATGATACCGACGGTAATATTGTGTGTCATAAGTTCGCCAGAAAACAGGGCAGACGCCGGACTAGACACCTTGCCGCTCTTCCAAACGTTTACTGACGATTTGAATGAGATAGGAATAAAGTCATACAATGTGGAGGGATGATGAATCACTAACCAATAGGCATAAATGGCAGAAAATACGCTGAACAGAAATGCAACAAGAAAGTAACGATAGTGCCGCTGCATGAGGGACGGAAAATCATAGGCGTAGAACTGCCAGACTGATCGCAATGGCTTTTCGCTACGGTGGCCGGTGAAGATTTGGGCATGTGCCCTAGCGGTAAGGTAGTTGAGATGTTCAATCAGGTCGGGGCTAAGGTTGCGAGTACGGGCCAAAGCGAGATCCGAGGATACACGCCGATATAGCGGTGTAATATCCATCAGTTCATCACGGCTCATACTTCTAAGGCCCTCAGATGTTGTGGCCTTGTCGAGAAGCATTGTTAGCCGCTCCCAACCTGCATGCTTCAACTCTACAAACTGCCGTTCTGTCATTCTACATTATAGCATCAGGCTTGAGTGGTGCGGGAGTATCCTGCCGCACCACTCAAACACCCGGTAACGGCAATTACGTTCCGGAATGCCATGAGGCGAGGTATTCCGCCTGTTCCGCCGTAAGTGTATCAATCTCAACACCCATGCTCACCAACTTCAGGCGGGCAATTTCGGCGTCGATGTCGCGGGGAACGCCGTAAACAGACTTGTCCATCTTGGCGGCGTTGTTCTTCATGTATTCGGCGCAGAGAGCCTGGTTTGCAAAGGACATGTCCATAACTGATGCCGGATGGCCCTCGGCCGCCGCCAGATTGATAAGCCGACCTTCCCCAAGCAGGTACACACGGCGTCCATTGGCAAGCGTAAACTCTTCAACGAAATCACGAACGATGCGTCGAGAGCGTGCCTGAGCCTCGAGGGCAGGAATATCGATTTCCACGTTGAAGTGGCCGGAGTTAGAGATAATAGCGCCATCTTTCATCGCGCTAAAGTGCTCGCTGCGCAGCACGTGCATATCACCGGTAAGCGTGCAGAAGAAGTCACCGATCTTTGCCGCATCGGCCATCGTCATTACGCTGTACCCATCCATAACGGCCTCGAGGGCTCGTACGTGATCGACCTCGCAGACAACGACTTGTGCGCCGAGCCCCCTGGCGCGCATCGCGACTCCACGGCCACACCAGCCATAACCTGCAACGACGAAGGTGCTGCCAGCAATGAGCCTGTTGGTAGCGCGAAGGATGCCATCAATAGTCGACTGCCCGGTTCCGTATCGATTGTCAAACAGGTGCTTGGTATCTGCATCGTTTACTGCCATAATCGGGTAAGCGAGTACGCCTTCCGCGGCCATCGCGCGCAGGCGGATAACTCCCGTAGTGGTCTCCTCGGTACCGCCGATGATGCCTGGTATGAGGTCTTTTCGATCGCTATGGATGATGCCAACCGTATCCGCGCCATCGTCCATAGTAAATTGGGGCTTAGCATCCAGGACTGCATTGATGTGCCTGTAGTAGGTTTCGTGGTCTTCACCCTTTATTGCGAAGGTGGGTATTCCATAGTGATGGACGAGCGCGGCCGCCACATCATCCTGTGTGGAGAGCGGATTCGAGGCGCACAGGTAGACGTTCGCGCCGCCTGCCTTTAGAGTAATCGCCAGATTTGCGGTTTCTGTAGTGACATGCAGGCATGCAGCCGCCGTGAGACCCTGCAGCGGCTTCTCCTTCAGGAATCGCTCCTTAATCTGCCTCAAAACAGGCATTTCCATCTCTGCCCATTCAATTCTCAGCTTGCCCTTATCGGCCAGTGTGATATCCCGCACGTCATGCGGAACCGTAGCGATAGTAGTCAATTAACTTCTCCTGTGGATTGCGGCGCAACGGTTTCAACAGGAAGGAGGGATGGCCAGAGCAGACGCTTCTGCTTGCTCTGTTCCCACTCCAGCCAGTCTTCAACAGCGCCCAGACCGCTTTTGTTTGGAATGTACTCCTTCAATTCGCGCTCTAGCTCTTGCAGCATCTTCTCCTGCTGGGCCCGGTATTCTGAAACTAGCTCCGTTGGCGACAGCGGCAGATAGAGCGTTTTCGAACCCGGCTCGGCACGCAGACGCCGAACCGTACCACGGTCCTCCATTCGCTGCAAAACCTCGTAAATCTTTGCAGTAGGGACTGCCGCCTCACGCGCAACGCGGTAGCCTGTGACAGGTGACCTGCGTAGTAGCGCGGTATATGTCCTCACCTCATACTCGCTCCAGCCTAATTGTCGAAGAGCGTCAAGCATAGTAATACATCCTCAACAGTATTATACACTACGCCGGTAGTTAATAGCTGTCTCAACGGTCAAATCAGCTAAACGTGGTCATCCAAACCCATGAACCTTGTAAAGACAACACAAAGAACGGTTACCTTAGTAGGCATTGGAGCCGATGGGGGCCTCTGCACTGCACAGACGCGAAATAGCTATCGCGCATTTTTCATGCAGCAGGAGCTAGAGATGAGAAGATGCCGAACGAAAAGGAAGCAATATGAGCGAATCTACGACGTAAAGAGGCTTATTTTACGACGCTACGCCTCTACAGATAGTCCTTATCAGGCAGGAACGTACGGCCACATCGCCAGCACTTTTCTGCATTCGCGGGACTAAGCGTATTGCACCGCGAGCATTTATGGATCTTTACCGGGAATTTGCCGCACTGGAGACACCGTGTGCTATCACTGTAAACAAGGGCACCGCAGTGTTGACAAGCAGTTGGCTCATTAGAGTGTTGATATTTTTTGTGCAATGGTACCACCAACACGCGAATTCGGTTTAGAGTGCAGAGCTTGGGCGCGTAACTGCTCGCCAATACATTCTAAAGGAACCAAAAACGAGCACGCTCGCCATCAGCGCCCACAAAAGTGCCCAGACCACCGCTGGAACGTGGGATACCCTAGCCATGTTAGCGGCGTCATTATCGCCGAGGTGGTTGGTGGTGATTACCAGCAGCGTCACCAGGTCATTAAGCGCATCTAGCCCGCACTCAACAGCAATAAAGATTGCCGTGAATTGGGCGGCACCATCCGATAGGTACTTCGCTAACAGCGCCATGATCACTGCGATTAGAAGGCCCATGACTGGCGTAAATAGTCCACTTACTGCCGGATTATGACACCATACCAGGGTAACAACGAGAGCATATCCTGCCATAAACCGCAATATCGACTTGCCGGCGGTCTTAGATCGAAACCTGCCAAGCTGTAGCAACAGCGCCCCAAAAAGCGCCGCTCCCAAATACCCTGCCGGATTAATAAGCCAATCAGCCCACCACGTGGCTCTAATTAATGTGACTCCGCTTGTATTCGGGTTCAGCCTTATACCATCCACTACACTGCCAGTTAAAGTCGCAGCGAGCGCATGGCCGCTCTCATGAACGAGGGTCACAAACAAACGTACCGGGTAGAGTACAAATTGACTATAAGGTATCCACATCATGACTAAAACCAGTGCGATAGCGCCTAGCAGCATTCGCCGCGCAGTAGCCTGAGAGGTCTCGCGCTGAGTCACGGTTGAAACCGGCGGAATGACAGGATCCATTTGCAGTCTCCTTATACTCTTCCCGATACGACTTTCTTCGAGCGGCCGTTATCCGGCCGGCTAGACTAAACAGCTTTCATCACTTTAGCTATGCGGGCCACGGCTTCCTGAATGCGCTCCCCGTTCTTATCACCCATTACAGTAAGCGACATTCGAATATATCCTTCACCGTGATCGCCATATCCGCTGCCCGGTATCACATTAACATCGGCCTTCTCCAGCAGCATGCGCGCGAAGCCTGCACTCGTGTAGCCTTCAGGAACACGCGTCCAGATGTATATTGCTGCTTCTGGGGATGTGACATGCCAGCCCAAATCATTAAGCCCCTTCACTAGGATGTCACGTCGACGCCGGTACAGCTCACACGTGGGCCGGTTATCCGTGTGCAGTAAGGCATGTGCAGCCGCTAATGACACAGCGGGAAACTGCTTACTGTCCAGGTTGCTTTTCAGTTTGTTGAGTGTTGCAATCGCCTCGGCACAACCGACCGCGAATCCGATTCGCCAGCCAGTCATGTTGTACATTTTAGAGAGCGAGTGCAGCTCAATCGCGACATCTTTTGCACCCTCTACCTCCAGTACGGAGGGTGGTGCGACATCGTAATAGACGTCGGAGTAGGCTGCATCGTTGACTAACAGTAGGTTATGCCTGCGTGC
Source organism: Chthonomonadaceae bacterium (assembly GCA_027450145.1). Lineage (GTDB taxonomy): Bacteria > Armatimonadota > Chthonomonadetes > Chthonomonadales > Chthonomonadaceae > JAJZFK01. The sequence goes on from DAIDKH010000009.1 coordinate 16,846, forward strand.
AAAAGCCACCGCCTCGCGATAGAAATCAAGCGTTGCTGTGGCGCCTGTGGGGTTGTTCGGATAGTTCAGCCAGAGGATTTTAGCGCGTTTAAGTACATCCTCAGGAATCGCATTCAGGTCAGGTAAAAACCCGTTCTTCTCCAATAAGGGCATAGGGTAAGGCTCGCCTCCCGCCAGAAGCGTATTCACCTTGTACACTGTGTAGGCCGGATCTGGGCAGAGCGTCACGTCACCTGCATCAATGTACGACCATGCCAGGTGAGCCAATCCCTCTTTGCTGCCAATCAAAAGCATCGCTTCTGTATTGGAGTCTATATCCACGTTGAATCTTCGCTTCATCCATGTGGCTACAGCCTCCAGGAATGGCTCCCAGCCGGCATTTGTTTCGTCGTAGCGGTGCGTAGATGGGTCGTGCGCCGCCTTGTTGAGTGCCTCAATGATATTGGATGGGGTCGGCTGATCGGGATCGCCTATACCCAAGTCGATAACATCTCGGCCCTCTGCAATGGCTTTGCGCTTTATAGCGGATATTTCACCAAATAGATACGGTGGTATCAGATCCAGCCTTCGAGAACGTTCAATCAAAAGGTCATCTCCTGTTAATATGAATTTCTTACGAATTGTACCAGAGAGCAGGACACACGGCAACCGGCTAACATCGCGCTTGTTGCCGATCATATCCTAGATTAATCAATCCGCGAAACCAGCGATACGGGGTAAATACACTCATTCTGCCGAACGCGAGTGAGTGTCATCAAGACGATGTAGAGGAATACACGCTTACCAGATGTCACACAATAGCGTCGAAATACTGCTGATCGGTGACGTGCTCCAACCACTCTACCGCCTTGCCATCCAGCCCCTCCTGTATGGCAAGGTGCGACATGGCGGATGTCGCAGTGGCGCCGTGCCAATGCTTCTCGTCGGGCGGAAACCAGACAACATCGCCAGCCCTTATTTCCTCTCGTGGTCCGCCGTCCCGCTGCGCCCAGCCACAGCCGGATGTAACAACAAGCGTTTGCCCTAATGGGTGTGTATGCCAGGCAGTACGGGAGCCTGGTTCAAAGGTGACGCTTGCGCCCGCGACTCTTGCAGGTTCGGCTGCTTGAAATAGGCGTTCAACTCGTACTGTGCCCGTAAAATAGGCATCCGAACCTCTGTCGCTTGGGTGGCTGCCATTTCTAGTTATATCCATTTTAGTCTCCTTTGGCGCTAGCAGCGCGAGTTCCAACGCCCACTTTCTACCAGCTCAATCCTCAAGTTCAAAGTCCGAGCATTAGAATTGGTTAGCAACTGTACGCTTTTGTTAACTATACGAACAACTCAGTGTCCCGGGCAATGAATACGCACCAAACTGCTAGAACACTGCCGCACAGCATCCAATACCTGCCAGCGGGCAAGGCGCTTTTGGCCGTCTACCTCTTCCCAGCGGGATTGCCATGGGTGCCGTAGTTGTACATGTCTGCGACCGTTCACAAGTGAGAAACACTTGATGGTAGCGCCATATCTTATAAGGCAAACGCGCGGGCATGCGCCTTTTGCTGCTGCCGCCATTAGTAGCCAGCGTTTTGCTAGACTTCCATGTGTACTGCTCGATAAGGCTGACGCCGATACCGTCAACCTCGTCAATCGACCTCTAATGTGGTATCCGAGCTCTCCGCAGATATCAAATGCAGCGTCGAAAAGCGTCACGATCCCGTGGGCAAAGGGCGCAGGTTGTACATAGCGAAGTCAGTAACCGGAAGTATGTCTAATTCTGTATAGAGTAATTAACGAACCCGAAATGTTCAAAAGACTCAACAATACGATAAATACTACGAAATAGAGAACAGAATCAAGAGTCAATCGATAGACGATGCTGTCTGCAAATGCACTGCCCTGTTTATGCAAGGCAACGATTGACACGACAAAAACAACGGAGACAGTACCTATGATAAAACTCTGTACAGCATTCTTCCTTTGCGTCCGCTCCATTCACGGTAGATGCTTGGACAGGTAGGAAGTAGGCTGCAATCCCGAAACTCCTCTGAAGTAATCGGTGGATAGCTTGTGAGCCCTTGTTCTCATTAGGCACGATAAGACGATCAAGATTGAACAAAGTAGAACTGCCATACCGGTCAGTTTTCCGGTCACAAATAGCAGCACGCACGCAGCCGGATAGTACACGACTTCAAAGTAATCCTCATGCGCAGCACACCACGCCGACAGTTTGCTATTATAATCGTTCACTCCGCTATCCTTATTCCCGCCGCACTCGACTTTGACCGAAATTCATAGGTTGACGCCAAGAAACGAATTGAAGGTATCCGTCGCCTTTGCTGTTGCTCGATAGTTGGGAAGTCGCATGTATCGCAAAGCAATTACTTGTCTATGTTTCATTGTAGCAAATACGAAGGGGTGAATGCGTTATTACGGCACGTAAGAAATTGCTGCTGGCACCACGTTCCACAATTGTTTGCACACAGGTCCGCAGCACCAGCGGACAATGAGGAGCCAAATCAAACCAGGTGACTGGGCTTTTTCAGCGCACCGCGCCATCTAGAGCAGGCTCCCCCTGCGCCACCTTCCTCCTTGACGCCACATCTGGTCTAATTCCGCGGTTATTTGATTCCTGATTACTACACAATAGTATGATCTTGACAAGCACACGCCGTGGTTTAATATTCTAGCCGTGATATTGAGGTGCGCTCAAATTCATAACTGTACCGCTAAGCCCGAGAGAGTTCCCTCCAACGACACCAACTCGAAACGTGTAGCATAGATTCACCCCGGGATACCCATTGCTTAAAGAAAGCGATATCTTCGCTGGCCAATTAAATAGCACAGGCACACCGTCAACGAGGTTTACCGTGAAACCGTCGGAGCTTGGAGTGAAGACCGTAGAGATTAATCGTAAGATACCTAGCTTTACCTCCTCAGGCGGAATGTGATTACCAACTTTCAGCGCTGTGGTGAGCGGATGCTTTAGGTTCGCATAATCGGCAATTGCATTGTTAGTTAGTAAGCTAATCGAGTCCAGGCTACGTTGAACTGACGTCTGACGAGCGTTCTCATACACAATCACCGATGCTCTATCATTGGCTTTACGCGCAGCCATAATATCGCCGGCCAGTTCACGGTCCAAAGTTGTATCTGCGGGAGACATGGTGTGATACATATCACGAAAGTCCTCGGTTAAACAGGACCTTAATGAAGCGGGTAGATCCTTAATCGTTGCCGGTAGGACTGGTCGCTTGGCCGTAATAACCAGAGTGCCGGCCTTTGTCGACTCGAACCACTGCAAACCCATCATGATGGCAAGGCCATTCAAGACTGTCCGCGCGCTAAGGTTATTCATATTACAGATTAGCCGGTGACCCCGAAGGTAGGTAGCCATCTCAATTCGAAGACCAGTCTGCTTCTCCAGTGAAATAACTACCTTATCCAAGGTCGTGGGACCAGTCGTTAATGTGATCTCTCGGCGAAGTGCGACATTGCTTTTCTCGGAATAAGTTGACTGGGCCACGGCATAGGTAGTGGCGGACGTTAACAACAAAATGATAGCAGTGACCAAAAATAAACGGCATTTGAACATTTGTAGCCTCATTTTCACTAAAAGCGAAGTGGTGGTTCACCAGGAATTTTACATAAGAAAGCAGGATATACTGTGGAGGAATTGCTCGTTTTTACCCTGGTCCATTTAACCTCCCACTGACTTTGGTGCTCAAGGGCGTATAAGACACGGTCCAGCTGGTAGCGAACGTTCCCCAGTAATCGGGATATCATAACCTGTTCGAACAATGTAGAGGCCCCATCGGGCATTTGATTGAGTTGCACACCAAATCCAACCTTCATCTGTTTTCGAGTGGCTGGCGAAAGGAGCGCAAGAGCTTGTAGAACAACCAGTCTCTGTGCGGCAGGCGTTAGTGGTCTCACCACAGCATCTACGCAAGCGGCCATATCCCTAACCATGCGTTCGATTTCTGGAGGATTTAACTGCGGACAATATCGACCTGGCAGATCCAAATTAGAGCCTTTATCCAAATACGCTCTCCGAAGTATAATCAACCTGCTGCCCGGCACTACCTTCCATACGCAGCCGAACCGATTCGCAATCGAGTCAAGATCCTTCCACAACGGTCCATCGAGGTCCAGAGAGAGAGGCCGCTGTCCCAGCCAATTGTCACCCATGAAGTTCACGCCAGTAGCTGTGGAAATTGCACTAATGATTTGTGTCAGCGTCATCTCGTGGAAGGAGCGAACAAACGGAACAGTCAGCAACTTTGGGTAATGTGTTGAACGATCCGACTTGTTCTCTGCTCTCGCATATGCTGTAGGTATCAGCAGCACGCAAATAAGAGCCACAAGCCTAGAATGGTAACGCAATTTCATACTTCATAACCTCTACAGTGTGAGTTGGCTGGGAAAAATCTCATTAGTTGACGATGCCGTATTACGGATCCAGTTGCAGCATGTTAAGGCCGAACTTTATGTTGGCATGTTCACCGGTAACAGGTATTGGTTGGGATTGGGCCTTCACTGAAATAGTAACTGACCCGGATGGATGCTGTGCAATCGACACTGGAATGCTTTCTCCCCAGGTACCTCCTAAATCCTGTCCGTTATATTTCTGCCAGCCGGTGAAATCTGGAATTCCGTTTGTTTGTATTGAGCAGAATACAGTAGAGCCGTTGGTTGCCGCGGCATCCAATGATGCAGTAAAGCCGTATTGCTGATTGGCGTTCCAATTTTGCGGAAGATCCCACGTCCAGACTATCTGTTGCGACGACCACACCTGCACATCTGGCAGGTATTCGGCTGGGCTGTCGGCATCGGCCCATCCGGTCCCTCCATAATTGGAATTAACCATAGTAACTGTCGAGTACGTACCTGGTGAATTGGTAGCTAAGCCTACCTCACCTGGCCCCATACCCGGGTTGTAGGGGTTGTAGTACGTCGATGCACTGGCGGTAGAGGTGAACCTCAGTTGAGCTTCCGCTCGTTTACACACGACAGAAGTAAAGATAAACATGCATGTTGTTGATACAAGCGCACCGACTAAATGTACCGAAATGGAGGGGAATACATGGTGGGTTAGGCTTCTACCGGAAGACAGGAAATGTGCTCTCTCTCTCTCTCTCTCGATCCTTGTCATGCGATGATGGCGAAGCGTTTATAGAATATTCCACAGAATTTGTTCGATAAGTCATATCTTGGAATGCGTCCTTTCAACACAACTTTAAAGATGCACGTAGTGACAAATGATGCCACCAATGAGCGTTCACACATTAACGGATGACGCCTAATGAAAGGCGCCAACATCCAGATATGAATGGGGACGAGTACAAAGCAGACGTAGGCGCCTGCAAAAAATAGATCAACAAACCTGCACCAAACGATTACTTATAGAAACATTTGCACAAGTAAAACCACTTACAACATAATGATAACAGAGGCTCTCACGCATGTCAAGGGATTTTTGCCCACTTTTGATAAATTCTAATAAAATTCTCAACGGCAACTTCTTGTCAAATCTCTCGCTCTGCAACACCACCAGTCTGTTCGGCTATGCCGCAACCACCTACCTGTCGCCGTCTCTGCTCTCTTCGCTCAGCGCCCAAAGTGCGCAAGGGAGAAGTGTGGCTGGAAAACACCGGTGGAAAGGTCGCGCCTACAAAACCTGGACAACCTCATCGATGAAGACCAAACGCGCCTGCGAACGTACCAACTTCTGGCAGTACTACCGAACTGCATGGTGCGGAGTACTCCCGCGAAAGTGCGCCACCACGAGGAACGCCCATGGCATCCTGGTAGGTACCGGAATATGCTACATCGAGACAGGGGGAACCTGCCGCTAGGTGGTAATCGCCTGCTTGTGGCGCAACGAACCCTGGTGCGCTGCTAGTTACAGAGTGAGCAAAACCAGGTGGCGCACTGCCCGTTGGCAGCCAGTTATGCGTACCATTGACTGCTCCCACACTGGGCGCTGCTATATTCGGGCTGCCAAAGAAGATGTTGGCGTCCGCCGTGGCAGCGCTGTGCGTATCGCCAACGTGTATGAATCGAATGCGCCCGTCACCGGCAATGAGTGTATTGTGCAGCAGATAAATCGTTCCATTCCGTTCACGCCCCATATCCTGCCCAAAGTCGATGAATTTAGCAGTATTGCCAGTTCTATCCGGCTTACTTATAATCACATTCCCAAGTAACACGGCGTTACTGTATGGTAATGATGTGTGTGCGCCATCTACAATGGATACTTCACCTTCATTAGATCGCGCAATCCAGTTGTAGAATAGCTCCGTGTAGCGTCCGCGAGACTTGAAATTAATTCCTGTAAATGCGTCGTGAATCCAGCAATACTGCACCCGCGTACGGAATCCTTCCAGGTACAAATTGTGCGAATAACCGTTGAAGTGGCGACGGTTCCCGTTGTGTGCAATTTCGCACGAATCTATCGTGAGCAAGTCATTTCCGTCGCTCATAATGCCCATGTCGCAATCGATAATGCGGCAGCGTGAGATGGAGTTGTTGGAGGAACCGGTAATTCTAACACCCGCGCCGTTCCATGTCTTATTTCGCCCATTGCGAAGTTCGAGATTTTCGAGATGGAGATGGCTGCCGGATACCTGGATCACGGCACGAGGTATTTTCCCCTCACCACTGCAGTTAAGGCCCTCACCGTCTATCAACGGTCGCTTTTGGCCCACACCTCGCACCACAATAGGGTGGGTTGCTGTGCCGCTCGCACGCAGGTTTACAACCTCGTGAATAACCGCATCATGCAACTCAACTATATCACCCGGTTTAAGCGTAGGTAAGTCTGCAAATGCATGAAACCGCTTATCTTTTCCCACTTGGTAAATGGCGCCTAAAGGATTGGCTTCAGCCCGTGTACACTGCGCAAAGCCTGCGATGGCTACGCCTACCAGGAGCTGTCGCCGCGTAATAGACTGTCGAGCAATGTCACATGGTTTGATTTCAACAGGCGCGTTGAAGTTCATAATGTCTTAACCTTGAGTAGTCGCTAAATCGTTAGTTAATCAACCGCTGCACCATTCTTGCCATTAGAAATAGGTAACCCTAAATACCTCACATTTGACGTTCATCACCAATCTGCTGGCAAGCGCGCGGTGCGGTGCCCAATATTTTGGAGCGTGATACGATGTTATAGACGCACATCCATTCGGTCTAACGCGTTACGGTTGGCGCCCTTTGTCGCAATGCTACTTAGGCTACGAGTGGCAACATAGAGTGTGACGACGTAACGTATCCCAGGCTCGGTTTCATAGAGCACAGACTGCCCGACTTGTTCACGTGTGATGCGGTGAGAAACGGTAATACCGAGGGACGGCAATCGGCCTCCTAATCCGCGCCCAGGATTAAAGTAGAAGGAGTGTCTGGTATTATTGGTTCACAATTCGGGGTGAAGCGCACCATTAACAGCACATTGACAGTCGCTGGAGGGCTCCATTCCACAGCGAATGCACCTACGTCGGGCTCTTCTTTCCATCGTCGCACTTAAATATAACGAATGGGCCGAAATAAATGGAAGCCTGGGATTTAGGTGGTAGGGCGCTCCGCTTGCAACGTATCGCCGAGGACGAATTAAACGGGAAGTTGGCGGGCGCCAAATCGCGAAAACATTGCTGCCCCGCAACCCATTAAAGCGCATATTAACTGCACTGCAAGGGCTAGTCCGCCAAGACCAAACATTCCGGCAACGATGTTCACGATTAGCGCCATACTAAGCCCGCGTGCGGCATTCTTAAACCAGGTCGCGGGTGTGGGAGCCGTGCGTTCAAGTTGAGCACCAAGTGTTGCCATCGAACAGACCCATCCAAATGCTAGAAAGAGGAGTAAAATACCGCCTACGGCCGCTTTGAGAGGAAGAAAAAGAACACCAATAGGAAGATGAACCAGCCAACTGCAGGCACCAAAAGCAAACCCAAGACCCCCTGCTACCGCGCCGCCGGTGAACGCAAACACAACTGGCTTGCGCTTAATATTAACGCTTACATTGCGAACCGCGCGGCCAAATAACGCGCCAACAAGCCCGGCAAACCCCAGCCCAAGGCCCCACATTACCAACTGGCCAAACACAAACGGCCCGAAGCCTGCAGCCTGGTGGGCGGTTCCAGGTACCGTACTTGCTGGAATTGAGGCAGTATAGGAAGCCACAGCACTGCCACTACCAGATAGACCTGATATGGCCACGTGAGCCGAGAAGGTACTAGTATGCGTATGAGGTGAAGCAAGGGCACCCGCACAGGCCAGCACTAGCGCTAGCATGGTGATCAACATCTGATTATTACGGCCCAAAATCATCCTTGTTGTCAAAATCCTGTGTACCCCGGTATCCGTCTTCGCATGAACCATGCGGCCGCACAAATGAGTGCTGCGTCAAACACATAGGCAGTGACCATTGCAGGGTTAGCGGCAAACGCAGCAGCAGAGCCCTCAACGATATTCATTAATACGGACGTTGCTACCGTAACTACCCATCCTACCACGGGCACATGCACACTAAGATGTCCCAAACTAGCGATCGCACGGCGGGCGACCTCAAAATTAACTCCCATTGCAGCGCGGCACCATGGCATAGCAGCAATGCCAATCACAACGAGAAGCGAAATTATAGTTGAGCGAAGGTTGACTTGGTGCTGCGCAGCCGTGGTGACCGAATTTACATTTTGCCGCTCTACAGCGGTGAATGAAAGAGAACTTGCACCGGCCTGTCCATCGACCGAAAAGCGTGTACGCTGAGAAGCAGGGTCTTGTTCGGTAGGCCGGGGTTTCAGCGAGCGCGCAACGATATCGTCATGCACCTTGGCCGCAAGATCGATAGGAAGATCCAACAGCGGTAAGCTTTCGATGGACGCAACGACCTGCTGCATTTGGCGGAATTCCCGCTTGCATGAGCTGCACACTGCCATGTGGCCATGTAGCGCCACAGCCTCGTCTGGCATTACGCTGCCATCATCCTCTAGCAAATCTGGCAGTCGTGAGCGCACTCCCATGCATAGGCTTGATGCCTGCTGGGTGTGCGCGAGAGGTTGGTACCTGGGGGCGCTTCGCGCATCTTCCCGGTTGGGTTCAAATCTATTTTCCATCGTTTATCACTTCCAGAAGCGGGCCCAAACGTTCCCGCAGCATCTCCCTGGCACGGAAAAGATGTGTTTTCACCGTACCGGACGGCATATCCAATTTGTTTGCAATCTCATCTACTCCCAGGCCCTGCAGGTGACGCATCACCACAACAACCCGGTATCGGTCGGGAAGGTTCATCACCTCCCGCTGCACTACATTCTGTGTGTCGGCAAGACACGCCGCGGCCTCAGGAGCCTGCAATCGATCGTCTGCTACTGGCTCTCTACCTTCCGACCGCTCTACGTCAAGCGAAAGGGTCGACTTCTTCTGCCGCGATCTCATAAGGTCTATACAGAGGTTGGAAGCAATTTTATAGAGCCATGTTAGAAAGCTGGCATCCTGGCGAAAGGAACCAAGGGCACTGTAAGCACGCAAAAAAGTATCTTGAGTCAGGTCGCATGCATCGTCTGCATTACCCAACATACGATAGACCAGGCTGTATACCTGGCGCTGATATTTGCGCATGAGGCAATCGTAGGCAGAGGTTGTACCTGCCAGCGTCTGCCGCACGAGTTCTGCGTCTTCGTTTTCCACCAGCGTGATCGTCCTGATTTCCCCCTGTTCGCCAGTACCGTTCACAATCATTACGGAACCGTGAACTATGAGGTTTCACACATTGGCGGCCCATTTGACTTATCCATTTCACGAAAAGTTCGGGCAGGCCGTTTCGCCTGCCCAAAGAATACCTCTATAACAACTGTTTCAACCAGTTTACATCTTGTTATGGGCTGCAGCTAGATACTTCCCAAGGTCTGGCGGAAGGATCACCCTGTTGATCACATGGATAACGCCGTTCGAGCACTCGATATCTGTTTTTATCACTTTGGCGTGATCTACAAAGACACCCTTAGAATTGTGATGTACAATTATCGGCGAGCCCTCTACCGTCTTTACCTTGGCCCCATTCTTGAGTTTGAGAACCGAAGCAGCTTCCACTTTTCCCGGCAATACATGGTAGGTAAGAATGGCGACAAGAGCCTTCTTATTGGCGACGATCGCATTGAATTTCGCTTCGCCGACCTTTTTCTCCAATGCCCTGAAAGCGGCATTGGTAGGAGCAAAAACAGTAAAAGGGCCAGCACTTTTTAGTGTCTCTACGAGCCCAGCTGCTTTCACCGCTTTAACTAATATCGAGAAATGTTTGTTACCGGCTGCGGTCGTCACGATATCAGAATCTGCCCGGGCGATAACCGGTGTAAGCCCTAGCGATCCCACCAGAGCCGCCAATAGAGCAAACGTAGCAATACGTCTCATTTAAACCAAGTCCTTTCTGCTCTCATACCGTATCTTATTGTGGGTACGGCATGTGGCTCCCTGCTAGAGTTGCGTGCGGGGCAGCCAATTAGGTTACGACTGCAACATATCACTGGTTCCTGATATGTTGTATCTACATTGCCATACCGAACAATAAAAGTAGTCCTAAAACCAACAGCACTGCGCCGGCTACACCCTCGGCGCGTTCGGCAAATCGAGCTGAAAGCCTGCCTCCAAGATAGAGCCCAATCATCGTGAGTGCAAAAGCCTGGGCACCTATCACTATTGGAAGCCATCGATCGACGGCGCCGGATAAGCCAACACCAAATCCTGCAGCCAACTCATCAATACTTACAGCGGCGCCGGCTCCCACAAGTCCCAAACCATGAAGGTGCGCGGCACGTTCTGCACGCTCCTCGGCCTCTTCCTGTAACTCCTCGGGCGACTCGTGCCATTCGGCAATCGCCTCCCGCATCATCATTGCACCTACAATTAACAGTACAACTCCCGCTGCTCGGTCACCCCACTGTCCCACCACGCGGGAGGCGGCCGCACCAAGTAGCAGACCGACAATTGGCATGGCTCCTTCAAACAGTGCAAACATAATCCCTACACGCAGCCAACGGGATTTTTGCAAACCACCAGCGCCAAGGCCAACGGACATGGCAAAGGTATCGATTCCGAGCGAAACAACGAGCAGAATCAGCCACATGGAGATGTTCCTTTCCGGCTGGTCATAAAAAGTGCGAGCAATTGCAGTGGAATTAATTGAGATGCTCGAAAAAGTGGCAGGTATGTAATGTTGTACCCTGAACTACCTTAACATGGCCTAAGTGGTGCAACAACGCAGGATTCCCTTCCCAACATGACTAACATTTGTCAACTAACCACAATTGAGGAATCATGCGAGTCACTGGTAATTTACTGCGCAGAATGGTGCGTGCCCGCGAGTTTGGCGTAATGGCCTTCCTGGTCATAGCACTCGCCATTGCGGCGTTGCTTGCCCCCCGGTTTTACGCGCCACAAAATCTGCGAAACCTGTTGTTGGATACTCCACTTGTCGTCACTGTAGGTATGGGAATGACCGCTGTAATCGTATGCCGACAGATTGATCTCTCGGTTGGTTCCATTGTCGCGGTGAGCGGTATGGTGGTTGGTGAGATCTACAGATCTCACCCTGGGATGCCAACCCCGTTCGCCATGGCAGTTGGGATGGGAGTGGGCGTCATTTTGGGCATGGGCAATGCCCTGCTGGTAACGTACCTCAAAGTACCATCCATCATTACTACGCTAGGAACGATGAGCATCTACCGCGGCCTCGCCTTTGTCATTGCCGGAGGGCGACAGATAAATCCCAATGACATTCCCGCTCGCCTGGTATCCCTCTCAATTACCTCACCCATCGGAATACCGGCTCTGGCGCTTGTTGCCCTGTTTATCTTTCTGTTAACACACGCATTTCTTGGGTGGTCGCGCGCGGGCAGAGCAGTTTACGCGACAGGAAGTAACCCGGATGCCGCACGCCTTAACGGTCTTGCACCAAACAGCATTATCGCGGGATCTTTTATTGCATGCGGTGCACTTGCGGGACTGGCGGGAGTTATGTACGCCAGTCGATATGGATTTGTTAATCCAGCTCAAACAGGTAATGGGTTTGAGCTACAAGTAATTGCAGCGACAGTCATTGGTGGCACACAAGTCACCGGCGGCAGCGGTACCGCCGTAGGAACACTTCTCGGCTGTATTTTGCTGGCCGCCATATCAAATGTCCTTACAGTCGCTCACCTTTCGGGCCGGTGGCAGCTGGCAGCTTACGGGGCAATTATCCTGGTGGCAATTGTTGCCGACAGCTTAGGCCGACGGCAAAGTATGAAGGTAGCAGCGTGAAACTGAAGAAGATTAATTGGACGCACCAATATACGCTACTCGTCTTGGTGGCGTTGTCGTTTATGGTATCGGCACACCTTTCCAGCCACTTTTTGGATCCGACATACCTTCTCACCGCTTCTACGAATTTCGTGGAAACCGGGATAATGGCGCTCGCGATGACGGTTGTTATCCTGCTGGGCGAAATCGACCTCTCGGTAGCCTGTAACCTTGCCCTTACTGCAGCACTAACAGGTGTCCTTTGGGCACACTTTGGCTGGCCGCTCCCACTCGCTTGTGTTGCGGGCCTTACTGTCGCGGCGCTTGCAGGGCTTGGCAATGGTCTGCTTGTAACTCGTCTTCAGCTGCCATCTTTAACGGTCACGTTAGGCTCCATGGCGCTACTACGGGGGGCAGCACAGGTTTTAGTGGGTGACCATTCCATCACTGGATTTCCCAACTGGTTCATTGGCGTCGATCAGCGAGTTGTAGGACCTTTGCCCGCTATTACGCTCCTGCTCGTTGGCACCGCGGTTGCATGGTGGGCGTTCCTAACACGATCTGTAAGGGGACGAATGACAGAAGCAGCCGGCGCCAACCCAGTGGCCGCTCGGCTGGCAGGCATACCTGTAGATGCAATCAGAGTACGAGCATTTGTGGTCTCTGGCCTCGTTGCAGGAATATGCGGACTTATGATGACCTCACGTGTGGGCGCTGCACGGTGGGACATGGCGCAGGGCCGTGAGCTGGATGTAATAACTGCAGTGGTACTTGGTGGAACGGATATCAATGGGGGCGAAGCCTCCATTCCTGGAACTATGCTTGCACTGCTTCTAATTGGTGTTATGCGTACAGGAATGGGACTTGCGGAGATCAATGCGGAGACTCAGCACGTTGCGGTAGGCATTCTTTTGGCAGCCTCTATCGCCGTACCAAATCTACTGAAGAGACGAAACAGGCACAAAGCCGTGAACGCAATATAACTTTGAGGAGATTATTGGCCCAATGAATTCAAACAAAATGGTATTGGCCGCCACGGCTGCTGCTATTGCTTCCACTGTTTTTGGCTGCAAACCCAAAACTGCATCGGTAGTTAACGAAGCTCCTGTTACAGGTACCGTGCGCGTATGTTTCATACCAAAAAACACAGGCAATCCCTACTTCGATGCAGTGAACAACGGGTTTGTACAGGCAAGCAGTGCGCTACACTTTAAGTACACCGAACAGGCACCGGCTGCGGCAGACGCAACCGATCAAATTCCGATTATACAGCAGCAGGTACAGGATGGGGTAAACGTCATTGCGATATCACCAAATAGTCCGGACGCGCTAGATCCCGCCATTCGAGCGGCGGAGCAGCATGGAGTTCGAGTAATCACCATTGACGCCGACCTCACAGGGAATGAGAACCTACGCTCCGCGTGTGTGCTGCCGACAGATTTCAGTAAACTTGGCGCAAGCCAGATCGAGTTAATGGGCAGCCTTATAGGCTACAAGGGTGGCTTCGCCATTCTTAGTGCAACCACCGATGCGCCCAACCAGAACGCATGGATTGCGGGAATGAAGGAAGCGCTTAAGCTACCCAAGTATGCGGGTATGCACCTCCTTGAGGTCGCTTACGGCAACGACGATCCGCAGAAGAGCTTGCTGGAAGCGCAAAGCCTAATGACAAAATACCCGCAGCTTAAGGGAATACTGTCACCAACCACTGTAGGCATTGCGGCGGCAGCTCAAGCCGTAGAAACCGCAGGCGCTGCCGGTAAGGTACAGGTAACGGGGTTGGGTACCCCCAACCAGATGCGGCGGTTTGTTGAGGATGGAACTGTTCAAAAGTTCGCCTTGTGGGATCCCGCGCAGATGGGTTACACCGCAGGATACCTTGCCGAGGGTCTAGCCAAGGGCACCATTCATCCTGCGCCGGGTGTTACCTTCACAGCCGGTACCGAGGGCAAACGAGTGTTTGGCGCCAATAACGTGATAAGTAACGGTCCACTCGTGGTGTTTACCAAAAGTAACATTGGGCAGTACCACTTCTAAATTCCGGTGGAGGCACCGGTGGCAGACTCTGGCATCGGTGCAATTACCTAATAACACGTTGACTAGCAGGCTCCATAGGCATGAGTACCTGCGCACTACGTGAAGGCAGATAGATTTGAACACTGTACTGCCTACCGTATACTGGATGGTCTTGAATAGGATATAGCTGCTCAGTGTCTACCCTTCCGAATCCGCCGAATGTTGTGGCATCTGTGTCAAGGATTACGCGGTAATCTGCACGGTCTGGTACGGGTATACGAAAATCTGCGCGGCTGTCATGAGGATGAAAGTTAAAGGCAAATACCAGGGGTCCGCGGCGGAACACCAGTTCGCGCGCATTCTCGTGCAGGGCTAATTGCTCAATGAGCTTGTCCTCCAGTAAATTAAATTGTACATCCAGCTTCAGCATGGCCTTATCAAACTCATTAAGGTACTGATATCGCAGCCCGCCGTTATCTGCGAGCGACCATTGTCTTCGCGCGTGCTGGTAAGAGTAATTATTGCCTTCGCGCGGGAAATCCACCCATTCCGGGTGCCCAAACTCGTTACCCATGAAGTTCAGGTATCCCTCGCCAGCCAGAGCAAAGGTAATCAGTCGAATCATCTTGTGCAATGCTATACCGCGGTCAATTACAAGGCTATTCGACTCCACGGTCATGTTCCAGTACATCTCCTGGTCCATAAGCCAGAACGCCAGCGTCTTATCCCCTACCAGTGCCTGATCATGCGACTCGGCGTATCCAATGTGCTTCTCACTATGTCGCCTGTTCAATAGAGTGTGGTAGAGCTCGCTGAGGTTCCAATCCTCGTCGCGTTTCTCCTTTAGGGTCTTTATCCAGTAATCAGGCACGCCCATGGCGAGTCTGTAGTCAAAGCCAATTCCACCCAAATGCACTGGAGCTGCCATACCTGGCATTCCGGAGACATCCTCTGCAATCGTAAGTGCTCGTGCATCTAATTGGTGAGCCAAGACATTAGCCAGGGTGAGATACGTGACGGCATCCTGGTCGACATTCTCATTGAAATAATCATCATAGCTCGAGAATGTACGAAGACCATGATCCAGGTAGATCATACTCGTAACACCGTCAAACCGAAAGCCGTCAAACTTGAACTCCTCCTGCCAGTAGCGAACATTGGAGAGCAGAAAACGAAGAACCTCGTACTTACTGTAATCGAACAACAGCGAATCCCATGCGGGATGCTCACCGCGACCGCCTGCATGAAAATACTGGTGGTCGGTTCCATCAAAACGATTGAGACCTTCCAGCACGTTCTTGACCGCATGCGAGTGGATTATATCCATTATGACGACGAGCCCCAGTCCGTGGGCTGCATCTACCAGCTTCTTAAGCTCCTCAGGGGTTCCAAAGCGCGAAGATGGCGCAAAGAAACTGGAGACATGGTAACCAAATGAACCGTAGTAGGGATGCTCCATTACCGCCATGAGTTGTACAGCGTTGTAACCGTTCCTGGCTATCCTTGGCAGAATGTTCTCCATGAATTCCGCGTAGGTGCCAACTTTGCCTTCCTCCTGTGCCATGCCAGTGTGAGCCTCGTAGATACGTAGCCCGCCGTGCAACTCAGGACGAGAATTCTTCCACCTAAAAGTTTCCTCTGGCAGCCAATACTGTGCTGTAAACTGGCCGCCGTCACCCTCCTGCACTACTCTGCGGATGTACGCAGGAATTCTATCCTGACCACCGGCCGCGCTCTCGACATGGACCTTTAGTCGACTACCGTGGGTGAGCCGTTCGCTATAAATAGAGTCTGGAAGGAACAATGACCAAACTCCAAACTGATCACGCTGCATGGGTGAGGCGCTTCGGTCCCAGTCGTTAAAATCACCTATAAGCGAGAGGTTGTACGCTGCAGGCGCCCACTCACGGTACCAAACTCCAGGCACTCCTTCATTCTCACCACGATTAAAGCCGTAGTAACGATGACCCTGGCTAATCGATCCTGTTAGGTCTCCGTCAGGTGCGATATCGAATAGCCTCTGCTGCGTATGCCTGAAGCGCCGACGCAGTTGGTCGGAAAACGGCTGAAGCCAGGGATCGTGAGTTATGAGACCATTTCCGTCGCCATCTTGCAGTGGGTTAAACATTCAGGCATACCTTAATGCACAGGATGGGTTACTATAGCCGTTTGCCGCCGCACTGTCAAGACAGTGGGATCATTCACGCCTAAATTAAACAGGAAGTAGTTAGCCTCCGCCAATTTACCAATGTGATTTGTGAGCACTATTCAAATATAACTTGTAGCACTGGGTTAAATGGCGATTGGAAGTATAATATTGAAGATCAATATCGATGTACGATATTGATCTGGAAACATGGAACTTCGCTTGGACGATTTTCTTAGAAACATTGTTATGGGTTTCGTACGCGTTCATCTTCTCTATCACGCAAGCATCGAACCGATTTTTGGTGCAGAAATGATTGACGAACTTCGAAGGCACGGGTATTCCATGAGCCCAGGAACTCTCTACCCAATCCTCCACTCCATGGAGCAGGCAGGATGTTTGGCTAGCGAGAACAGGGTCGTAAATGGCAAGCGCAGGAAATACTACACGCTTACTGATCGCGGTGCGGACGTGCTTTTAGCGCTTCAGAAGCAAGTTCACGAGCTGGTAAGCGAAATTACGCCTGCACCACCAAATCCCGCTAACCACCGCGAAATCGAAGAGGCTACATGAGGCATTATCAAAGGTTTTCATCTGCTGCCATCCTTGCCGCTACATTCAGCTGCATGCCAGGTCGCCTCTTGGCTGGGCCTCCTTTCATGACAGATGATCCTGATCCCGTGCCATTGCATCATTGGGAATTCTACACATTTTACTCTGGTGGCACCACCCAAACGTCAAACAACCTGACCGGTCCAGCAATCGAGCTGAACAATGGAGTGGCGCCCAATCTGCAGCTGCACCTCATCATTCCAGACAACGTTGTAAGCGTCAACGGCATAAGCCACCAGGGCTTGGGCGACGTGGAAGCAGGAGTAAAGTATCGCTTCGTGAAGGAGACGCCATCAACCCCGGAGGTGGGCATATTCCCTCTGCTAGAGATTCCTACCGGTGACGCCTCGCGCGGTTTGGGGAATGGACGCACATGGTTCAAACTACCTATCTGGATACAGAAAAGCTGGAGGAATTGGACAGCCGACATCGGCGGGGGCTATGCCTATAACCCGGCGCCTGGACAGAAAAACTACCTTTACAGCGGAGTACTACTTCAGCGCACGTTTTCGCCACGATTCACGCTTGGCGTGGAGATGTTTGTGCAAGGCGCTCAAACCGACGCCGTGCCTGGCAGTTCAACACCCGTTCCAGGCTCCAGAGCCACCTATCTATGGAATGTTGGCGGATATTACAACTTCACGCCCGATTTCAGTCTGCTGTTTTCTGCCGGACACTCTCTTGCAGGCGAGGGCAATTCCGTATTCTACCTAGCCCTGTACCGCACCTGGGGCCCAGGTTCACCGTAATGGAGCAATCTACGCCCAATCACAATGTAAGTGCCTCCGGTCCTGCATCACTTGCTGAACTGGCTGCTGCGTTTTTGCGGTTGGGGCTCACAGCATTTGGCGGACCAGCAGCACATATAGCAATGATGCGGCAGGAATTCGTGGAGCGAAAGGGCTGGCTGTCGGAGGCCGAGTATCTCGATCTCATAGGGGCAGCCAGCGTAATTCCTGGACCATCTTCCACAGAAGTTGCCATGTATGTGGGTCATCGGTGTTCAGGATTGCGCGGCCTCTTTGTTGCGGGTATCTGCTTCATTTTACCCGCTGCAGTGGCCGTCACGTTTTTGGCTCTGGCATACCACCAGTACGGCCGGCTGCCAGTCACACGAAACCTGTTCTACGGCGTAGAGCCGGTCATTGTGGCGATTGTCGCACAGGCACTATACAGCCTCGGCCGAACGGCTATTAAAACCTACTCTCTTGCATTTGTATCTGCGGCATCGTTGGTATTCGCCGTTCTTGGTGCACCGCCTGTCCTTCTCCTTTTTAGCGTCGGTTTGCTATACAGCCTTGCTAAATGGGGATGGGATCGCGAACATCGAATGGCTGCCCAGCTTATAAAACTCGGGGCATCTATCGCTCTTCTACTGGCGGTTCCGGCAGCTATTACAACGGTAGAGCCCGCTCGAACTGCACCACCAAAGCTTTGGTCTATTGTTTTGGTGTTTATGAAGATTGGGGCGGTGGTTTACGGAAGCGGGTACGTGCTACTGGTATTCTTGCGAAGCGAACTGGTTATGCGCCTGCACTGGATTACGCCAGAAAACCTCATTAATGCAGTTGCAGTTGGTCAGCTTACACCCGGCCCTGTATTCACGACTGCCACCTTTATCGGATACCTTACGTCTGGCCCAGCTGGTGCTGCGGTTGCGACACTAGGCATCTTTCTGCCGGCATTCATTTTTACGGGTCTCAGTGGACCTATACTTCCCTTAGTGCGGAAACTGCCAACATTTCGCTCGTTTTTAGATGCAGTGAATGCCGCATCACTCGCCCTAATGGCATTCGTAACCATTGAAATTGGTCGAGTTGCCATTAAGGATCCACTTACTGCTGTAATCGCCGTTTGCACACTATTAGTGCTACTTCGGTGGCGAATGAACACCGCGTGGCTTGTAATGGCGGGGGCAGTGATTGGGTTGGCAGCTCATCTTATGAGATAGATGTCATCGACGCCGTGACCCAGCCGTACGCATTCTGATTAGTGAACGGTCAACTTTGGATTATTTGCACCTGGGCTTTTACGAATCCATTAGTTAGCTCAATTGACACTCACTAGTGTGAATGTTCCCCGTAGATAGAACTTCGGTCCGTACTGCGTTGCCTCGATCAACATGCGCGCACAATTTCGGTCGCCCCAAAAACCTTACCTCCATCGCTCGGCCGCTCAAATAATGACGCGCAGGGAACCATGTTTCTCCAGTTCTGGTATAATAGACAAATCTCTACTAGTTTCAGGCTGCATTCCGCATTTTCCACAAGCAGCAATCAGTTTAGCTGGAGGAAACTATGGAAAACGAAGTGGTACCTAACGTGGCTGAATTGGAGAGGAGAGCATTTGATGACGTTTGCAAACGGCTGAGACCCAGACTCAAAGCCCAGGCATGCCGACTGGTGGGTTTACAGGAAGCGGATGACGTTGTACAACAGGCGTTGCTTACCGCATGGAGCGTACGCATGCGCATCAACCTGAACTCTACCGACGGCGAAATGTTTGCGTGGCTTAGCAAGTTCATTACATTTACCGCACGTGAGCAACGTAGAATTGCCGCGCGCAGGCGTGGGCGAGAAGCACCCACGGATACCGTACCTATACCAGACGACTTCCTGCAGCTGTACGTACCAGATACCGCTACCGCCCGACAGGAGCTCTACCTCATACAGAGACGTGAGCTGCTTCGTCTGCTTTGTAGAGTTAACCTAACGAACAGACAGCGGGATTGTGTACGATCCTGGGCAAGTGGAGAAAGTCAACATGCCATTGCTGCACGGCTTCATCTACGCAGCGCCACCGTGTGGCAGCACATAGGCGCTGCAATCGACAAGATGCAACAACTGGAGCGTGACACTGCCTACACCGCCCGTACCGCCTACTTTCATGAACAGGGAAGGAGGGGCTATACCGCACCAGAACCGATAGGCGCGCGACTAGCTAGGGAACAACTTGCAAAGATGGCACATCACGATTCACTCGTAGCCGCAAGATGTCGCCGACGCAGAATTCGATGGTCACGTTCACAAGATGCAATCTCAAACGTGCCAACCAAAACTATAAAGGCATGCTCCAAAGAGTCTGCAACTGATCGAAAGTGAGTATCTTCACGTGGCCGTCGCCAAATAGCGTGTTGTACATTAGTGTTCGAGGAAAACTGGAGCCGTGCCACTTACCCGCACCATCGAACAACACGTTGAGCTGGGAGGGCGTTTGAAAGGACGCATCGCCAGCGTGCCTGAAGGTGATCTCGGTACGATAGTAGTAGCTTGTACCAAACTTTGCAAAGCTGCTGGGTTCCGCGTTGGCCGGGTTACCAGTAGGATCAATCTGCAAGCCTGTGAAGTCCTCGGTGTTAAATCCTGTATCTGCAGGGCAGTGGAATACCTCTTTGCTCTTCACATAAGGCTGCAACGGAATCTGAATAAGCGGTATGTACTTTATCTGGGCTTCAAACTGAGGAAACTGACTCCATATTTGCGGAGTGAACTTGTCTGCGGGGTCTACAGCCCAGGGGTAAATACCGTCATAATCCTGGCTATACATGTTGATCGCCAGGCCGATTTGATGAAGGTTGGAGGCGCACACAACTTGCCGTGCCTTGCCTCTTGCGGCGAGAAAGGCAGGGAAGAGCAAGCCCGCTAATATGGCGATAATCGCGATAACAACAAGCAGCTCAATGAGCGTAAAACCACGGTCGCCACGCATTCCATTTGCCCCCAGTGTTAGTGAACAACCAAACTTCACCGGGTGACGTTATGATCTGCCACCCGGTGAATAATCCAGCTAATTCCTTCGGTTAAGGTCCATGAGAAGCCGTAGTATGAACAGGAAAAGATTGATGAAATCTAGGTAGAGCGCTATGGCTGCGGTTATAGGTTCGTTGATCGTGTGCCTGTTCAGGATGTTTGAAGTATCGTACAATACATAACCTGAGAAGATAAGCACACCACCTAGAGAATAGAGCAGGCTAAGCATAGGCACGTGCAGGAACATGAGCACAATGCCACCCACCACAAGCCCTATAAGCGCCATGAACAGGAAGCCACCGAGGTATGAGAAGTCCTTCCCGCTTACAACGGCGTACATCGAAAGGGCACCAAAAGTGGTAAGCGTAAGTACTGCGGCAAGGGCAGGGACACCCGGGGCAGATTGGTTGGCAAGCAACAGTAACGGCCCGAAAAGGAGCCCCTGTGTAGCTGCAAACATATAGAGCAGGAAGACATTAACACCGGTAGTGCGCCGCGTGAACGCCACCACGAAACCAAGAATCAAGTTCAGTATAAGAATGGGCATCATCAGCGGCAGCAACACCGAGGCCATGCCTGCCGCGAATGTACCGACAACGACAGTCACCAGCAGTGAGCTAAAGAATATGCCGTATACCCGGCGAATGAACGCCTGCCGCTCGTACACCGGTGCAAACGCCGCGGCGTTCTGCAGTACGTTAGTATTTGAGTAATTCATTTTTCGTCCTCATAAAGGCCTTTAGGTCATTAAGCATCTCGATGGGTGCTGGTTGACCACACTCCACTTCTCCCAGCTTAATGGCAGGTTTCACAGTTGGACCATGAAAGTCGCTTCCACCAGCGGTAATAAACCCGTTGTTTTTCGCAAAGTGAAGATATTGGCTGGTCTCCGCAGCGGTATGGCTATTGTACCGTGCCTCGTACCCATCCAGGCCTACATCTTTCATACGTAATAACGCCTGCAGGGTTTCGTCAAAGGGAAGTTTTAGATTATTAGGATGCGCCAATATAGCGGCCCCGCCAGCCTCTTTAATCATCTCTATGCCCTGAGCCGGTGAGAGTTTTTCCTTTGGCACGGATGCAGCTGCGCCTTCAGCAAGGTATCGGTCGAATGCCTCCTGTAGTGTCGACACTACACCTTTTGCTACAAGTGCCCTGGCAAAGTGAGGACGGGCAACGAGGTCGCGGCCTGCGAATACGATAGCATCTTCCAGCGCGAACGGTATTCCCAGGTCGTTGAGCTTTTTCACGAGTGCGTCGTTTCTTGCACGTCTGGCGTCTTGAAGCTCCTGAAGTTTGTGCTTCAGCTGTGGACTATCGGGATCTATAAACAGCCCCAGCATATGACACTGCCCCCGCTCAATGACGCAGCTTATCTCAATACCGGGAATTACCTCTACACCCAGGCTGCGCCCCGCCTCAATCGCCTCGTGCAGCCCTCCCAGCGTATCGTGATCGGTTACGGCTATCGTGGTGAGTCCAACCGACTTGGCCATCTTAACCAGCTGAGTTGGTGTCTGATCACCGTCGCTGGCGGTTGTGTGCGCGTGCAGATCCACCGATCTGCCCTCTGGTATACTCGTTGGTATGGTAATTCTCCGTTCTGTATTGCTGTTCTTCTTAGCAGGCCTCTGTGAAATTGGCGGCGGCTACCTTGTGTGGCAATATGCCCGAAACGGTAAACCACTCATCACTGCGGTGATAGGCAGCATAGTCCTAATATTGTACGGTATTCTCCCAACTCTTCAGCCTGTAAATTCATTTGGTAGGGTTTACGCAGCGTACGGGGGTGTGTTTATTGTGATGTCGCTGTTGTGGGGATGGAGATTTGACGGGCAGGTGCCCGACAAAGCCGACCAGGTTGGTGCATTGATATGCCTGATCGGCGTTGCGGTCATTATGTACTGGCCAAGAGTGCTGCCAGCCGTTAGGCGTTAATAAGGCCCTGCTCGGTAAGGAAAGCGAGCAAACGCTCTGCGGAGGTTTCTACACTCTCTTCCGCAGTGCAGGCAACAAACTCGGGATGCTCGGGTGCCTCGTACGGATCAGATACTCCGGTGAAGTTCGCAATTTCACCTGCCAGCGCTTTTTTGTAAAGCCCCTTTACGTCGCGCTCTACCAGTGCCTCAAGCGGAGCATAAGCGTATGCTTCTACAAATTTAGCGCGGCCCTCCTCCTCTACTTGCCTGCGAATCTCGTCTCGTACCTCAGCATAGGGTGAGATTGCAGCGGTTATCGCGATCACGCCGTTGCGCGCTAGCACACGGGCCACCCAGCCGATACGTCGAATGTTGGTATCGCGATCTTCCTTGCTAAACCCAAGCCCCTTAGAGAGGTTGGTGCGAACTTCGTCACCATCCAGCAACTCTACTTTGTAACCTCTCACATTAAATTCCTGAACCAGCCTATTGGCCAGAGTGGATTTACCCGCGCCAGAAAGGCCTGTGAACCACAGAACAAAACCCTCATGCGATGCCATAAAATGTTGCCCCCGTGATTTGTGTAGAATGCGCACCCTATTGGCTCACTCTGTTATACCCTGCACTTGACAGGAGTGAAGCTATTGTACTATAATCTTATCAAGTTAGTCAACATACCAATTTAGTCAGGTTTATCGAGGTATCTGAAAATGACGCAAACTAATTTACCAGATCGAAGTGATTTGCCAACAATAAGCAGCCGGTTCGATAACGCACAACCTATTGAGATCCTGCGATGGGCGGTGGAAACTTATGGTTCCTGCCTAACAATGGCCACCGCATTTGGGGTAGAGGGCTGCGTACTTATGGACATGCTCGCGACGCTGGGAAGTGATGCGCGGAAAGTACATATTTTCAACCTTGATACTGGTTACCAATTTAAGGAGACTCTCGAGCTTAGGGAGAAGATTCAGGCGCGTTACGGATTTCAAATCGAATTGGTACGCGCCAAAGAGTCGCGAGAGGAGATGGAGGCTCGGTTTGGTGGTCCCATCTATGGTGCACAGCCAGATGAATGCTGCCGCATTCGCAAAGTGGTACCTCTGCGAGAGACACTGGAAGGATACGGAGCATGGCTCAGCGCAATAAGACGCGACCAGACAAAGACCAGGGCGAACCATGATTTGGTGCAGTGGGATAACAAGCATAATCTCGCGAAAATAAGCCCGCTTGGCAATTGGACCCGGGAGGATGTGTGGGCTTATGTACGAGAGCACAATGTAGACTACAATCCGCTGCACGATCAGGGATATCCGTCTATTGGCTGCCAACCATGCACGCGACCTGTACAGGAAGGCGAACATGAGCGTGCGGGCCGCTGGAGTGGTACCTCGAAAACAGAGTGCGGTCTTCACTTCCAGATCTAGAGCTCACAGGATTGCATCTAAAACGAAAAACGACGCGCTTCAATCAAAAAGCGCGTCGTTTTCACATAGGGCTACGGGGAATCGAACCCCGGCTTACGGGCTGAGAACCCGCCGTCCTGACCGCTAGACGATAGCCCCATATTTGGCACACATTATGATACCCCAGTTGCCGGTGATCGTCAAGAACGCGGGCCCTCACGAAAACCTATCGTTTGTCGGCGCTAACGCAAACTGCAATGCCGCTGCCTGCCGTATCACACTACTTTCGGTTTCCACTTGCAGAGGATGCGCTTGGGAAGGCCAAGGCGCGCGCTATGACCTCTACTGCTTCTTCAATATTTTCAAGGACTTTGGTCGATTTAATGGGTACCACCACGCCATCCGGAAGGAATTTCATGCCGCGCAACGCTGTACCTAACAGTTGAATCGCCCTGGGTGCAAGCCGTACCTGCGGCAGAAATCGTATTTGAACGTCCAGTTGTTCTGCCTTAATCGATGTGATCCCAAGGTCGCGGCAGCGCAGGCGCAGTCGCAGGATGTTCAGTGCCTGCCATACTGCCTTCGGGGGATCGCCGAACCTATCTTCCAGTTCGGCTTGCAAATCCTCTATATCCTTCACCGTGCGCACCGCACTCATTCGCTTATAGAAGTAGATCCTTTCGGCCTCACCTGGTATATAGTCACCCGGTATAAACGCCGTGATCGGCAGATCCACAGACGGCAAAATGTCTTCTTCGGGCTCTTCACCCTTCAACTCCTGCACTGCCTGGGATAACAGCCTGCAGTACAAATCAAACCCAACACTTACAATCGCGCCACTCTGTTCAGCGCCGAGCAGGTTACCGGCGCCTCTTATTTCGAGATCGCGCATGGCCACCTTGTGTCCGCTGCCAAGCGCAGTAAATTCTTTGATAGCGTTAAGGCGGTGCTCAGCCACCTCGGAAACCAGCTTGCTGCGCCGATAAAGCATGTAGGCGTAGGCCTGGCGGTTAGACCGCCCTACTCGTCCCCTTAGCTGGTAGAGTTGCGCCAAGCCCAAATGGTCGGCGTTGTCCACAATGATCGTGTTCGCGTTTGGAATATCAAGTCCATTCTCAATTATGGTGGTACACAGAAGCAGATCTGCCTCGTGGTGATAAAAGCGGTACATCACCTTTTCGAGCTCTTCCTCTGACATCTGCCCGTGACCGACCTCAATACGCAGCTCTGGCACCAGCTTCCGCAGATGCATCGCCACATGAAAAATCGACTCGACTCTATTGTGCACGTAGTAAATCTGCCCGTCTCGCTCTAGTTCACGAAGTATGGCGTCCTGCACCGTGTCGTTTTCAAATTCGCGAACGAATGTGAGTACAGGCATACGGCCTTCTGGAGCGTCCTCTATTACGCTCATATCGCGCAGTCCACTTAGAGCCATACTAAGAGTTCGCGGGATGGGAGTGGCTGAAAGAGTGAGCACATCAACAGAAGTACGCAGCTGCTTGAGTCGCTCTTTATGAGCCACACCAAAGCGCTGCTCTTCATCGACAATAACAAGTCCAAGGTTTGGGAATTCAACATCCTTACTTAGAAGCCTGTGCGTTGCAACGACGATGTCTACCGTCCCCTGTTTCAATCCTTTCACTGTTTCCAACTGCTCTTGGCGAGATCTAAATCGGGAAAGGAGTTCAACTTTTATGGGGTATGCTGCAAGCCTGCTGCTAAAAGTAGTGTGGTGCTGAGCTGCGAGTACTGTGGTTGGACATAGCACGGCCACCTGTTTACCGGCACTCACGGCCTTAAAGGCCGCGCGAACAGCCACCTCTGTTTTGCCAAAACCTACATCGCCACATATGAGTCTATCCATGGGTCTTGGCCGCTCTAGGTCCTGCTTCACGTCATTAATAGCGCGCATCTGCGAGGGAGTTTCAACGTACGGGAATGCGTCCTCCATCTCGGCCTGCCAGGTAGTATCCGGTCCAAATGCGGGCCGCGACGAAGCCTCACGCGCTGCATAAAGCTTGATAAGTTCGGCCGCCATTTGGCGAGCTTGTTCGCGCACCTTCTTGCGCGTGCGCTGCCAATCGGCGCCACCAATCTTGCTAATCTGTGGTGGCTGTCCTTCAAGCGCCTGGTAACGCTGCAGTCTATCTATCTGATCAGCCGGAACATACAGTCGATCGCCGCCCTGGTACTCGATCAGGAGGTAGTCGCGGTCGAAGTTCTCATTGCGACGCTTTACCATACCGCGATAGATACCAATACCGTGATGAATGTGAACGACTAGATCGCGCTCTTTCAGATCCAGCACGCTGGAGATAGGTGTACCACCGGCAACTTTGCGTCTTGCCTGCACTGGGCGCGCGGCGCCAAAAAGCTCGGCATCTGTCAGTACAAAAAGGCGCAGTTCGTCAATTTTAAAACCCGAGCGAAGGCTGCCCTCAAGTACGAGCAGGCAGCTGCCAGTCGTCAGAGCCGCATCCGCCGATAGCAGTGGCAGCTGCAATTCGGCGCAGATCTCTCGCACGCGATGGGGCTGTTCGGTAGTGAGAAGTACCCGGCATTCGTTATCTAGCCAGGTACCTATTTCATCCGCCATTCCCTGCAAACGGCCGCGGTAGACATCGGTTGGCCCGCAGTTAACCTCTATACGATGCCTAATTCCCAGTCCCTCGGTTACCCTACCCAGGCTGGCCAGGACCGTTATGGGGTGTGACCGCATTCGCTGAACAGCCGTCTCAAAATCGAGGAAGGCTGGGTCGCGATCTAGTGTCTCACCAAATTCCCAATGGCGCTCACGAGCGGAAACCATATCCGCCGATAAACGCTCCCAGTGCAGTGCAATCTGCTTAGGCTCGTCCAGTATAATGAGCGCCTCGGAGTTAAAATGATCCAGCGCACAGGTGTTTTCCGGCAGAAGCCAACGAATATACTGCTCTAGCCCGTCAAAATAGGAGCCCTGCTGCAGCATCGCAATGTCACTATTCACCTTGTCGTGCAGCCTGTCGGCAGCATCCTTGGCGCCTGCCGCAACCAGCTCCTTAAGACGGGCGGCAAGCGCCTCCCGCAGCCTGGGCAGTCCCTCCGGCTCCGCGGTGAGGCGTATTTCGCGCGCAGGGGTGATATTAACGACAACCTGCCGCTGTAGACTGCGCTGTGTGGATACGTCGAATAAGCGGATTGACTCAATGGTGTCACCAAAAAGTTCAATTCGCACAGGCGAGGTTTCTGCCGCAGGGAACACGTCCAGAATACCACCTCGCCGGCTAAACTCACCCGGGCGGCTGACGGTAGCTGCGGGCAGATATCCCATATCCACCAACTGGCGGGCCATGCCCTGCAGATCGATCTCATCCCCAACAGAAGCAGAGAAAGTGTGGAGCTGTATGTTACCAGGTGGGGCGGTATACTGGAGCACTGCCTCGACGGAGGCAATGACAATACCCGGCTCTTCTTGCGATGCCATGTGCAGCGCGGCTATGCGCTCACCTATCACCCGTGTATCAGTAATGTCCCCTTCCAGCATAAGGCTTTGGGCAGCTGGCAACACGGCAACTCGGTCCTCCGACACGCCAAGTCGTGTAAAATCGTCCCATAGCCGGTTGGCGTTTTCAGGTGAGTAGGTGACCACAAGCATGGTGCGGTTGAGCTGCTGCCAAAGCCGTACGGCAGCCATGCTCCTTGCAGTACCCGTAAGGCCCTCGATTTCTACTGCGTGGGGTGTAGTGTCAGCAAGCAGCTTCAGAAGCTCGTCAAATTTAGGTAAAGAGTCCGTTAGCCTGGGAACGTCAGACAATCGCATAGTTTAAGGATTCCGTCTTGCAGCGGGGGATATTCCGCCAAACCTGTATTTCTGGTGGAACAGTGTGTTATATCTAATGAATGTGCACCTATTTTACCGCACAAATACATGCGAGGTTCCGACCAGGCTAGCCGGAACCTCGCATTTTGTATTGCAACTAAAGCAGGTTTTTAGATGTCGTAGTAAAGAGCGAACTCATATGGATGCGGTCGCAAAGCAATCTGCTTGAATTCCTGGGTGGTCTTGTAATCGATGTATGTATCGATAAGATCCTTGGTAAATACGCCACCCTTCAGTAGATATGCGTGATCTGCCTTCAGTGCCTCCAGGCTCTCCTCCAAACTGCCTGGCGTCTGCTGAATACCCTTGCGCTCCGCGGGTTCCATTTCGTAGAGATCCTTGTCGATCGGAGCAGGAGGATTGATCTTGTTTTCGATTCCGTCTAGCCCGGCCATCATCATCGCCGCAAAAGCAAGGTAAGGATTTGCGCTAGGATCTGGAGCTCGGAATTCGATGCGCTTGGCCTTAGGAGACTTGCTAACCATAGGGATGCGAACGCAAGCTGAGCGGTTTCGCGCGGAATAGATGAGGTTGATTGGAGCCTCGTAACCGGGAACGAGCCTTCTATAAGAGTTGGTGGTAGGTGCGCAGAACGCCAACAACGAAGCGGCGTGCTTAAGGATACCACCTATGTAGTGGACGCCCAGTTCGCTTAGCTGACCATAACCCTTCTCGTCATAGAACAGAGGGCTGCCGTCCTTCCACAAAGACTGGTGGCAGTGCATTCCGCTGCCGTTGTCCATGAAGAGTGGCTTTGGCATAAACGTAGCGGTATAGCCGTTCTGTACAGCTGTGTTCTTAATGATGTACTTGAACTTCATGATCGTATCGGCCATGTTAAGCAGTGTGCCGAACTTCATGTCGATTTCACTCTGTCCACCCGTACCTACTTCGTGGTGATGCATCTCCATCTCGATACCGCTCTCAATCAGGTTGAGCATCATCTCTGTGCGGATGTCCTGAAGGGTATCCGAAGGTGGAACGGGGAAATAACCGCGCTTGTAAGGGATCTTGTAGCCCAGGTTTGGCTTTTCATCGCGACCGGAGTTCCAAATACCCTCGTCGCTGTCTACATAATAGTAGCCGCTATGGGAGGTCTGATCGTACCGAACATCGTTGAAAAGGTAGAACTCAGGCTCTGGGCCTATAAAGCACGTATCCGCAATTCCTGTTGTTTTAAGGTAGGCCTCTGCCTTCTTGGCAACCGAGCGTGGATCGCGATTGTAGAGTTCACGAGTAATAGGATCCTCAATGTCGCAGGTAATGTTCAGTGTGGGGACATCGAAAAATGGATCAATAAAGGCCGTCGTTGGATCTGGGATGAGAAGCATGTCGGATTCGTTGATGGCCTTGAAGCCACGAATCGAGGAGCCGTCGAATGCCAGGCCGTCAGCAAAAACATCTTCCTTCAGCACTTCTACGGGGATGGAAAAATGCTGCTGCTGTCCGATAAGATCCGTGAAGCGGATGTCGACAACACGGACTTCTCGCTCACGCGCGAAATCAATCACTTCCTTGGGCGTCATGTGCGCTTATCTCCTTTTTGAGAGTGAGTTTCTACGGACCAGCCGGCGCAATAGGCTGGACCGACATTTTCAGGTTATTGAGGCCTGTGAGAGGTGCAGGAGAGCGTGGTGACGTATAGCGAGCCTGTGGGAGACCCACCTATTACTGGACACGTCCTGACACCGGGTATATCCGCTGTGCAGGCGCATCTTCGAGCCTGAATAACAACCGGCAATAGACGATTGAATGGCTGGGGCAACTTTGCCCAAAAGCTTGCACAAGTATAGCAGTATGTGAGACTGCAAGTCAACGCATTCTGCGCCACCACGGTTAAAACCTGACAATACGACCATTTAATTTTAAAAATATCTTGAAAATTCGTGCTAACAACCGATTATACGCACCTAAGGCACGTGCATGTTAATGTTTGGTGGTGAAAATGTTTGGCTAAAGTGCATCCATTTTGCATGTCCATCGGCAAACACATAGTTACTGCCGCCCATATGCCTTATCGTTGCAATGGCTCCCGTGCGGCTGCCCATTTCATTGTAACCGCCAGGTGTGAGCGGGTTTATAGACGGATCAAACCAGGGGTGATATATATCATCGCAATAAGGCACTACGTTATCGACTGTAATGCTTCGACGCTCGGTGTACTCTATCGTATTTGCCGGTGATTGAACGCCAGGTTCAGTGATACCCCATACAAAATAGCCGTTCACAAGGTACGAAATCACGTTGGGGCCTCCGGGATTAAACTCCGATGGGCAACGAGGATCGAATGGATGTGGATCCGATGGGCATGCGAAAAGCATCTGCTTAAACTGTGCGCTCTGCGACTTGCTGCCCTGTCCCGTGTAAGGGAAAATCATATCGAAAACGGATCCGATGTCAGGGTTCTCCAGGCTGCCGTCAGCATCATCAATCTGTGGCTGCGACGTGGAATGGCCCTTTGTTTGCGGGTAACGGCCATCATAATCTTGTAAATACATCTGTGTTGCGATGCCGATCTGGCTCATGTTGGAAAGGCACGAGGTAGACCGAGCTGCCTCCCTGGCCTGCGCAAACACAGGGAAGAGAAGCGCGGCAAGAATTGCAATAATTGCAATGACAACAAGCAGCTCAATAAGTGTGAATGCTCGGCTTTCCAACAATCATAGACCTCCTGGTCTGTCATCGGACGAACGGAGTGCGAGTCGGTGACTAGGTTAACTTGAAATCTGATGAGTAATTATAACACTAGTTTCACCTTCAAAAGTCAACAGGTCGTTTACTGCCCGCTAATACCTATTCCCAAGCAACCGCGCAGGTGACATATTCTATAGTCACCTGCGCGATGGAGAGTGCTCCAAATTACAAAACAACGTTACTGCTGACCAGGATCCGAAAAAATGCCCATATGTACGTAGTCATTATAGATTTGGGCGAACGATCTGCGTGTGCCATCCGCATTGACAAAAGGAGGATCCTTCACCCACTTGGCGTGGCCGTCCAGGAAGTCCCAAACACGGCCAGTTTCGTGCCGCTGCCCCATGGACCACCTGTTATCCCCATTGCCGTTTCCATAGCCCGGGACTATATAGTAACCGCCAAAATATACTGGCGATCCGTTTACGGTAAACGTACCGGAGCCAACGTCTGTTACGAAGAACACCTGCGCCGGTGCATAAACGGACGCTAGCGATACACCGCCTGGAACATCTGCGTTGGGAGTATTTACAGAAGTCTGGGTGGTTCGGCTAAGGTAGTAGTTGGCGGCATACGAAAGCGGCAGCGCTTTAATTAGCCCTGCGTTGCTGTTCATAATCCCGGTATACGAGTTAGGCCAATGTGCCGCTAGAAGCTGCGCCTCGTAACAGTAGGAGCCGGTTTTCCCATACCCGGCCTTGTAGGGATCGGATGGGCACGAGTAAATACCGTAGTTTTTGGCGTACGGCTGTATGGCAAATGGCCAACCCAGTAGACCATCGTAATACTTGTCTGATCGAACCGCTCCAGGGTTGCCGTTTTGTCGGCACGAATCGCCCCAGGTATCCGGTACTATCATCTCATCATAATCCTGCAGATACATCTGCTGTGCAAGCCCTATCTGCTGCAGGTTTGATATACAAGTTGCCTTACGCGCAGCTTCTCGAGCTTGCGCGAAAACCGGGAAGAGAATTGCAGCCAGAATTGCAATAATAGCGATTACCACTAGCAGCTCTATAAGTGTAAATGCACTAGATTTAGCTCGTGTCATGTTCAAGCACCTTCCTGCGCGCTCTGGTTAAGCCAAGGCGGACCTCTCGACTACTGTTCACGGTTGAAGGCAACCTATTGCTGTAGTCGCATGGTGTAAATATGACACCAGAACTTTAAGGGGCTGTTAATTCTGTGTTAAGCTTTCGTTAGCATTCTAGTACATCCGCTCGTCACGCTGATTGCGCATTAATCAATCAACGACGTGACCAAGCGTCGTCACCATGCCGCTATGCCTCGCCATCAGCTGCGTGCAGGTAGTCGAAGACCGTCTCCGCCAGCACCCTTGTCATTCCTGGGGCGCCCACAATTTCGTCGATCGTAGCAGCCCGAATTTTAGCCAAGCTGCCAAAGTGCATCTGCAGTGCTTTACGGCGGCGTGGCCCAATGCCAGGAATCTCTTCAAGGGTTGAACGAGTCATCGCCTTGCCTCGCACGTTCGCGCCGTATGTATTTGCAAACCTGTGAGCTTCGTCGCGAATGCGCTGAACCAGGTACAGCGCCTGACTGGTGCGCGGGAGTATGACCGGGAGTACCACATCCGGCAGGATAAGGTGTTCAAATTGTTTTGCAAGACCAACCAGCGGTACCTGAATTCCCGCCGCTATCATCGCTTGCGATGCCGCAGTAACCTGCCCCTTACCGCCGTCCACGATTAACAGGTCGGGCAGCGGGAGAAAGCGCTCGTTGCCCTCGCGCGCCTCAGTTAGCCGCCGCGTAAGCACCTCCTCCATGGAAGCGAAATCATTTGGCACCCCATCTTCCCGCTTAATCTTAAACCGCCTGTACTCCTGTTTGTTCATTTTACCGTCGGTACAAACAACCATGGAGGCAACCTGATGAGCGCCCTGCGTATTGGAGATATCGAAGCACTCAATGCGTGCAGGCGCTTCTGGCAGATCCAGTGCATCGGCAAGTTCTTCTAACGCCTTGCCAGTGCTGTTTAGCTGAGCACGCATCTCCGCCTTCATCTGCTCCAGAGCGTGCTTTGCATTGTCCGCGGCAAGCTCCACCAGCCGCCGCCTGTCGCCGCGTACCGGTACGTGTATCTCTACCTTGCGCCCCTTTTGCTGCCGCAACCAGCTCTGTACAATATGCGCCTCTGCAATAGAGTGAGGGAGCAGAATCTCCTGCGGAATGTAGGCAGCAGACTGATAGTACTGCTTAACAAATTCCTGCACTACGTCGGCCTGCGTCTCCTCGCTGGAACCTTCTACCAAAAAGTGATTCTGACCAATCAGCTTCCCACCGCGGATATAGAACATCTGCACACATGACCCATTAAGGCCTGTTTCGTCTGCAACCACGGCTATTACATCCTGATCAGTCATCTGGGTAGATACAACTTTTTGCCGTTGCAAAACATCTTCCACAGCCAAAATACGGTCCCGAATGCGCGCAGCTCGTTCGAAATCCAGACCTTCGGCCGCTGCCTCCATCTCCTTTCGAAGACTTTTGACAATACGCTCCTGCCGGCCGTCCAGAAAATCCGCGACCTCAGCAACGGCTGCCTTGTAGGCATGGCCGTCCGCTAAACCAGCGCACGGGGCGAGGCACTGTCCCAGGTGATAATATAGGCAGGGCTTTTGAACGGCCCGGCCATCAAACTTCTTGCCGCACGATACCAGCGGGAACACTCTATTAACCAATTCCATGGTAGAACGAACGGCGCGTGAATTGGTGAATGGTCCGAAATACCTGTTGTTATCCTGACGAACCCTACGCGTGATTATAAGGCGAGGAAACGGCTCGGATGTTGTGAGGCACAGGTACGGGTAGTGCTTGTCGTCGCGCAGCCGAACGTTGTAGTGAGGCTGATACTTCTTTATGAGCGAGCACTCAAGTACCAGGGCCTCCAGCTCGCTGTCACACACAATGTACTCAAGGTCTGCTACTACCGAAACCAACCGTCGCACTTTAGGGGTGAGGTTTGCGCTACTCTGAAAATACGAACGCACACGGTTGCGAAGATTTACCGCCTTGCCTACATAAATAACACGCCCGGTCGCATCCTTGTGCAGGTAACAGCCGGGGCAGGTGGGCAAAGTTGCAAGTTTTTCCAGAACTTCCTGAGTTGGCATCGTATGTTGATTACGTAGGAGTACGGTGGAAATGCACCATCAGCCACGATCCGTTTTGTTTCACATAAACACGGCTCTCGTTGAAAGTGCGCCACGACGGTTTACCAGCGTCATCAAAGGTTAGTAAGCGCGTATACGTAACCACAGCAGAGTCACCGTATCGCTGCACACGCGGGGTAAGCAGATCAAATCTCACAGGCTGCTGTAGTGGGTCTTGCGCCATCTGTTTAATGAGACTAACGTGAAAGGGTATGCCATCAATACGGTACGGGCATACGTCTTCAAAGCAGGTTAAGTCTGTTGCGCACAGCGAAGCATATGTGTCCGCATCGCCACGATGAATGGCATCCAGCATCGTTTCGGTAATATCCAGGAGCTCTTGATCTTCAGGACTGAAAGTGGAGAGTGAGGCGGTGTTCATTGTTGCCCTCCGGAGAAACAGCCATCGGCGCAGTACATATATTTACAACGTGATTTGAATGCGCTCAAAAGCCGACGGTCGGATTCGAACCGACGACCGACGGTTTACGAAACCGTTGCGCTACCTCTGCGCCACGTCGGCAACATCAACCATTATGACAAAGCACTGTCGCTTCTGTCAAGCGAAATTGGCGCCGTGCATCGTTACCTATGTTGCCAATGGCGCGCCCGTTAAACCAATACCACCCGCCGTGCCATTTTGAAACACTAGTTGCAACTAAACCTGTAAACTTCCGACCTTGCGCTGTGCTTACGGAGGTCGGTTACAAACAAAACCTCAGGCAGGTGGCAATTACGTTGATGCTACCGTTCTCGGGCAAAGGTTCTACGCCGAACTTTTAACACCGTAACCAACTCATAACTCTTCACTGTACGTACTAAGTCAACCCTGGTTGGCGGCAGCTTCCTTCACAGCGTTAATTACCATCACCGCATCGTCTTCGCTCCATGGCCTCAATGTACTGCGCACGTGCACTCCCCATTTTGACGGGTCGGCAGAATCAAAAATGGATAGCTCCTGAAGACTGCGGATATCTACACCGGTATCTGGAGTGAGTTGGTATACGATGCGCACCCTGAAGCGGTATGGATACGTCTCTTTCCATATTGGTGAGTCATCGAAATAAGCATCCGATAACACTTCCAGCACGCCTACCCACCTTGACAACCCGGAGAGGTAGCAGAGAAACATGTCGCCCGGCCGTACCTTTTTTACAACATCAACCTTGTTGGGCGCAAAACCAGAGGTTTCGCCACCGGCTTCCAGAAAGTCCTGCCATGTCTTCACCGAAAAAATGTCGAACCAGTAGTTACATGTACGCATCGAGATGTGCCTCCCTAGACAACTTGGCCACTGAATTGAGTTAGTGTTTTAAGATTACTAGCACATTCTCCTCCCTGCAACGGATCATTTACTAAGCGATCTCCTTGAAGCGAACGAGTCGTTATTCCGCGGCAGGAATAATGAAGAGTCTTGCGAACAGCGCAACGGCCGCGTTGCTTGTGGGCAGGTTCAACAGCTTGTTGACACTGCGCAAGGCGCAAGGCGCGTGACCTCTCCCCGCCGTTAAAGCGGCGCCCCTCTCCCGGGCACTCGCTACGCTCATTGAGCCAGGGGTACAGATGACGATTTCGTTTTGTGCTTGCGGGCGACAATGCACAGCGCAGCGGCCGCATTGCTTGTGGGCAGGTTTACCAGCTTGTTGACACGACGCAAGGCGCAGAGACTCCTCCTGAAGCGAAACACAACCGTTTTCTCAGCGTGACCACCACGTAGGCGCCCAATCTGCTCCCCTCGCTCAGCGCCAAAGGCGCGCCCGGGAGAGGGGTCGGTGCGAAGCACCGGGGGAGAGGTTACGCCAACAAAACAACGCAAACATACTCCCCGTCCGGTGGCACTGCACAGTGAGCGCCATAACTGAGCGATTGAACAGCCTGGCAGCCGGTACGCCAGGCGGAAGCCGAGTCACACCCCACTACGCGCTCAGCTCGCGATCCAACCGCCAGGCCCACCTGGGCCATTACCCGTTGCCGCGCCTGCTAGTTGCGAAGCGTCCAGGCTGTTGACGACAGTTACCTGTACACTGCGGCCACTAACAGCGTCGAACATCGCAACGAAATCGGCATTGATCACGATCGCCCCCGCAGCGTGCGGCACCGGGGCTCGCTGAAGTTTTACATGTGGCAGCCACAATTCCACGCTGGCCGCAACGCCACTGGTCCCCACAGTCGCGCCGGTTAATCGCAGGTTCATGGCACATTGGCTAAAGCCAAGCTCAGCGGCTGGCAGGCTCATGTCCTGGTACAGGCACACAAGCCTGCCACTCACGGTAAACTCCGCGCAAAGCACAGCGCCAGGGTCGTAGCCGCTTCCAGCCACCTGACGACTGTCAACAGTCCGCTTAAGCACCACACGCGTACCAGGCAGCAGTTGAACCGGGACTACTGTGCCATCTATGCTTAGAAACCCGCCAGCAATCTGGGCGCCATAGCCCAATCCGGCAAAAACTAGTGGACCGTTGCCGCTGGAACCGCCCTGCACATCGATAAAAGAAGGTGACGGGTTCTGCACCACTGTCTTCACACCGTCGCCACCCATTTGCAGCGGCAGCACCGCAGGCACCGTGCCAAAGAATACAGACCGGTACACGCCTCCAGCGTCCGGATATGAGTTTGGTATCTGACGGTGTGCAACAACGGCTACCACTGCCGTCACGATGTCGCCAAAGTCCAGTGTCACCTCCTCTACTACTGCACCGCT
This sequence comes from Chthonomonadaceae bacterium, assembly GCA_027450145.1. GTDB lineage: Bacteria > Armatimonadota > Chthonomonadetes > Chthonomonadales > Chthonomonadaceae > JAJZFK01. The sequence goes on from DAIDKH010000009.1 coordinate 53,370, forward strand.
CGTGAGACGGCCATTTGCGCCATCCCCCATCTGTTCTTCAACGGTAAACGAAGGGACGCTTCGAGCAGGGCTCATCACATGTTTGAACATAGCAGGTGAGTGGTTTGCGTCCTGGGATTGAACCGTAGTTTGAATGTCTCTGCCAAAAATGCCAAGAAGCGGATAGTAGAGGTTTTCGCTGTCTGCCCTCAGGCTAATGTCGCCTTTATACTGCTTGCCTAACAACGTAATTCGCCTCTGTTCCACCATTCCATCTATTTCCGGCTTTAGGTCCAGTATCGGCTCGCCGCTGATTCCGTTACCTGGCTCTACGGCACTGAACCGCATAGGATTTGTAACGGCAGACCCTGCCACAAACGGAGCGGTCGCTCCAGACAAAGGCACACTGCAGAATGCCGACTCTATCGCCAAACCTATTGCCCCGTTGATACCGCTCACAGCCATAAGACACCTCCAACATGAACCCGCCAAGTCATGCGCGTTAGCACGCCTCATCCATTTGGGTGTAGAATAGTGGAAATTACACGGAGTTCAACTAGCAGATGCCGCTGCCGCCCCTCATTGTGGTGCCCACGTTTAACGAGATTGAGAACCTTCCTGAGCTAATCGAGCGCATTTTTGCCGTGATGAATAATGTGCACCTATGGATAGTGGATGACGCATCACCGGATGGCACGGCGGATGCTGCCGAGCGGCTGCTGGTCGATAGGGAAGGTTCGCTCGTCTACAGACGCACAGGAGAACGGGGACTGGGAAGGGCCTATTGCGATGCTTTTCAGAGAGCCCTGTTGGCAGGATACACCACGATCGTGCAGATGGACGCAGATCTCTCGCATGACCCGGCGCACCTCCCTGCGCTCATTGCTGCAACCTCTACGTGCGATCTCGCCATCGGCTCGCGGTATGTGCGTGGTGGCGGTGTAAGGGCCTGGCCGCTGCGCCGCATTCTGCTTAGCCGAGGTGCAAACTTGTACGTTCGGCTCATCACGGGGCTGCCTGTAAATGACGCCACTTCCGGGTTTCGCTGCTGGACCGCCAAAGCACTGACCGCGGTAGACCTCGCGACTATGAATGCTCGCGGCTATGCCTTTCAGGTTGGCATGGCATACCGTGCCTTCCATGCTGGTATACACCTTACCGAGGTTCCCATTGTCTTTACCGACCGCAAACTGGGAAGTTCAAAGCTAAGCGGCACCGTGTTTCGCGAGTCGGTACTGGTGCCGTGGCTTCTCCGCTTTGGGCGCTGTTAGCCACTATACCGTATTCGCACGGGCAGAACTGCCACCGCCTCGGCCGTCATCTGGCTGCCGCTGCCCGCGGTAGTCATCCAGCGGCGCGCCTCCATCTCGCCCCCGGCCGCAGGCGCCATGCGTAGTTCGTACCACCAGCCGGTTTCCACCAAATGTGCATTTAGAGCGGATCGTAGATTAGCGGCTAACTGGTCGCGCTGCCGCCGCGCATCTGCGCGAACGGGTGCGCTGCAGGCCACCACAAGCTGCACGACCGCTGCAATGAGGTCGGTCACGCCACCCACTGCGAGCGGCGCTTCCAACCATTCCAGCGACTCCAGGGCATGCGTACCCAGGTACAGTGCCGGCCGCTCCTCCGCTCCAGCAGGTTGATAGCTGCAGTCGTAAAGGTTTATCCATCCAGGCGCGGCGGGTATGCCGCTATCAGGGCGTGTTACTCCGGGCCATCCTGTGCTCCAGATTGTGCCCGGCTGAAGCAGTACGCTAGAGGCCTGCAATAGATCCAGCAGGTGCCCGGTAATCTCAAAGAGCGTCATCTTGACTCCTAGGAAGTTTAGGTGAAATCGCACACGCCCAAGCGTTTACTATTAGTGCTTGAAATACATATCCTGCAATGCGCTGCGCTGCGGCCTCTTTGCTTGTGGGCACGTTCACCAAATTTAAGGACTGCTGGAACGGAGTATGAGAAGTAAAACTGCACAGTCGGTTCATCGCCTTCTTGTTAGCGCAACCACCTGCCAATCTCCACCTCCCATTCCCCTCCTTAAGTGCCAGAGGTGCGCCAGGCGGAGGGGTCGACGCGCTATCGGCGGGGAAAGTGTCTATGCACGGTAAACGCCATTGCAGCGCTAACCTCCCACAAGCTGCACGATGGCAGTAACTCGTACAACAGTTCCCTGCACGTCTGTAATGTCCAGGGCACGGATAACTCCATTCCAGCCCGCTGAAAGCCAAACGATACTAGCGCCCGGGGCTGCCAGGGCGGGTGCCAGGAGCGCCTCGGCAGGCAGGGTTACCTCATAAGCCGGCTCACTCCACTCCGTATCGCCTAAAAACATCTGCACGCGTCCGGGCTGTGCTCGTTCCCAAAGTGCGAGCAGTTCCGTTCCGTTTATAAGAGTGGGCGTGCCTGCAAATCCAACAGCCCACGAAGCCGCATTCTGCAGCGCATTTCCTAACACGCCGTGCCTCCTTGCGGTAACGCATCATCTAACTGGCTGTGAGGCGGGCCAGCCACTGCGGCTGTCCCCGTAATGGCGATTGCCGCACTCTCCTGGCTCTGCCATCCTTCGTCGCGAATGCGCGCCTGGTTGGCTATTTCCAGAGCAAGAGCCTGCGCCTCCTGTAACCGGCCTACCGTAGGTGCAGGCACAAACTCTGCTTCCACTCGGCAAGCCATACCTAACAGCCTTAAATGCAATTCACTGGCTCGCACCAGCGGCGCTGCGGCACGGGATGCCATGGCCTGCAGGCCCGCCGAATAGATATCCCACTGCACGCGGCTCCAGGTCTCTGTGTCCCCCTCCACCACGCCCATCAGCGTCGGCAGTTGCTTGAGTGACTGAATAAGCCGCTGGCGCAATATCCGCCAGATCGGCTCAACCTGCCCCCAGTCACTCCCGCTGCCCACGGCATTTACCTTACTCTTTAAATCGTGAAAGAATGCGTCGTCCGGGTTGAGGTCGCTGTAAAACTTAACTGCGTCATCATAGCGGCTCTGCACATACTGCTGTATCTCTACCGGGTCAGCGAGTCCCACTACATCTCGCGCAAGGGTAGCCCACATCTCGAAGTCAAACCCCACGTCCCATTTGGGTGTACCAACCCTATGCCATGCCAGCAACAGATCGCGCATAAAAGCCAGGCACTCCAGAACCGGGGTGAGGGCGGCGCCAAAGGGAGCCCTGCCGTAAGGTTCATCCGGCAGAGCCGCCAGCCTGCTGATAAAGAATCGCTGCATGGGCATCGGCGCGAAAAACCCGCCAAATCCAGCAGAATAGAGCCCCAATCCGTTGGCATTGGCCGTCTGCTGCTGCCATAAAGTCAATTCACCGCTGTTATCTCGCTGGAACCGGAGCGTAAGCGTGTTAACCGGAAAGACAGCTGCGACTCCCCCACCACGTTCCGCAGGGACCGCCTCGCAAGCGCACATGCCACTGAAACAGAGCATCTGCAAGTTCTGAGCCATGGCATCATGGAAGTCGCCAACCTCCTGCGGGTTGTCACGCCAAAGTTTGTCCAGCGCGGCATGAGCCTCCGGCCACGTTTCTCCCTTGCCACCCGGCTGCACTCTCACTGTGCGAAGCCTCACACGTTCGGGACTGCAGCTTAGCCACGTGAGGTTCCAAAGTGCCAGGCCAACTTCGGGCACTACGTCTGGTAACAGACTCAACAGTTCCAGCGGTTGCTGAACCGCCAGCCGTGACAGCCCCTCCAGCGTCTGCACAGCCAGGCTTGTGCCAAAATCGACGCCCCTTCGCGCGATGTAGCCCAAGCCGCCGTGGTTTAGCAAAAGCTCGCCAGCCCCCTGGCTTACACGTCTTGAGTCCGCACTAGACCTCCCGCCGCCGGGCGTAGCACCGGCCATTCGCTGCAGTCTCATCCCAGGTGCTCCTTAAAAAACCGGTTGGAAACCCCCATCACCATTGCTATTCTCACCAGACGCGTCTAGAAACCAGTGATCAGTAAGCAGCCGGATAACGCCACCCAGAAGAGTCTCCACGCTTCCCTGCTGCACTGCGTAGCGTGTAGGTCCGCTCACCTTAAAGGGCTGAAAAGCCGCGGCGGCCGCCTGAAATTGCGCCTGAATTACGGTAACCCTACCAAGAGAGATTACTGCCTCCTGCAACCACTGCTGCTCAAGAGGTGTGCCCGCGCTACCATTTGCGTAGACAAAGCTGCTTTGGCCAAGCTTGATTTGTGATACTTCGCCAACAGGTAGGGATTTGGCTCGCCCGGGTCGTAGCTTGAGTGCAGTAACTAGCCCTACCGCCCAGTCAAACCGCTCCTGATCCAGTCCCGTTAGACCAGAATAGCCTCCTGCAATCTGAAGCGCGGCGAACCTGTCCTGCAACGTCCTAATCACGGTCCATACCTCAGCATCAAGATCCGCGTCGGCCAATGTTCCATTTGTCTCTTGCAACCGCCGCCTCACGAGAGCCCCCACGTCGGTGTACGTGCATGTTCGTGTTTCTTTGCGGTCCACTATTTCGCCATCGCTGTAGGTGAATCTCCATTCAAGCTGGTATTCGCCAACGGTGCTCGCAGAGATGTTGGCTGTGAATGTATGTGCTATAGCGGCAGCAGTCGGCGAGACGGTCACGACTGGCGAAGGAGATAACACACCGCCGTTCGGCATCACTACGGAGAGTTGCTGACCGGTGACAGCGATCGATGCTAAATGTGATTCTGCGCGCACCACGGTTTGAACGTCCCCTGCAATAAGGGTCATTGAGCGCCTCCTTCAAGCCGCCGTACCTTGCAGCTTACATTCCAACGCCTATCGACAGCCGAAATGGACCCGTGCGCCCACCATTCGTAGAGATGGCAGCCAGCCGTGATAAAGTACCGGTAGCCGGCTGGAGAAAAGCGAATGGGGTGGCTGCAAGCAGGGCAAATTCTGTGGAGATAAGTGCGCGGTTCCACACGTAACCAAGATAAAACAGACCGTTCATGGCAGTATTGGCGGTTTGAATGGAACGCTGCTGCATGAGCGCGACACCAGCATTCCCGGCATATGGTCCCTTAGCAGCAGCCTCGCCGCCCACCCGAATGCCGTTGAAATAGAATGCTCGGCTAAGATCACCGTTTAGCACGGCGCCTATCATTACAGGAGTATTCGGTGAAAATCCACCAGGTATGGGGCGATACGTGTAATCATTACCCATATCACACCACAAATACTGGTTATCCCAAATACCCACGTTGAAGCTGGTGTCTACCCCCTGGACCGACCCAATACTGATGGCAAGCGGTGAGTTGGAGACAGGATTGGAAGTAGCAAACGCTGCAGCCACCAACACGGTGATCTCTCCCTCAGTAATGTTCTCAATTAACGAGCTGCCAATTCCTCCTAAACTGCTTCCGTTCTGTTGCAGAGCGAATCCCTCGCTTGCAACCACTGCTGCTATGCCTGCGCCTCCATTTAGGATGTTGGGCGAGTCGGTAACGCCACCCGCAATGTTCCGCGGCAGTAGCGAGTCGCCTGTTACTACCCAACACCCGATGAGGCCATAGGCAAGTGGATTGCTCATGTCCACAGTGACCGCAGCACGTGGCTGCCCGTACAGCTTAAGCGTCATACTAGCCCGTCCACAGTACTGGTTGTCACCCAGAGGGTAATGCCGTTCGCACTGTCACCATTCAGCACCTGCAGCAGGTAGCGCCCAGTGGCCAGGCACAGCGAACGGATAGCATGTCCACCCGCCAGTGCGAGCGCTTGGCTGAAAGCCGCCATCGGCACTGTGTCTGCTGTAGGCACGCTGCCAATCAGGCGGTAGACATTGATCGTCGCGACAGCCCCTGATGTCACAGCCGACCCACTGAGCAGATCAATCTGCACCTGCCCCTCCAGTTTGTTGCTGAAGTCTAATGTGTAGTTGTTGGAGACACTCCCCGGACCAATGGGTATACTTGCCGCCACATTGCCGTACAGGTTTTGCGTCATTTGTGGAGATGCCATAGCCTATCCTCCCCGCTTGCCGCGGTTACTTTCACGTTCACGAGAAAAATTGGATGAGCCCACGGGTAATTTTGCGCTGCCACTCGGATTATAGAGGTGTACGCCTACGCAAATGCATCACACATTAACTACATCAGGAGCGATTGAATGAAGATAAACCTGAACACGGCTATAGCTGCAGCGCTGTTGGCAGTTGCGGCTATCCTTCCCGCATGGGCGCGGTCCACGGCCACTCCGCCAGCCATCCTCGCATTTCTGCCAGCTACTGTCGTTCACCAGGGCGAAACCCAGGAAAACCCACTGCTCACGCAGAACGCATTTAACCCTCTAGACTCTTACAACCGCGACGTCACGAGATTTGCAATAGAATCGCGCAAACGAAGGTGGCCGTTCTATATTGCCGACGCGGATGCCGCGAACGCCGCCTGTCAGGCCGTTATTGGAAACCAGCTCACCTCGCAGACTAACTATCAATTCGGAGAGTTGAAAGAGATCGCCAAACGGATTCCAGCACGGTACCTCGTGCTAGTTTCCATTACCGAGATAACCTCATACCGCAAAACGAATACCTTTACAGCTATGGCGGAAGGTCGTGCCTCTATCACGCTCACTGTATATGATGCCGACCAAAACGCATATGTCTGGCAGGACTCCACCACGAGCAGCTCAGCACGGGGTGACCTCTTCCATAGCGGCAGTCTCTCGGCCAGGCAGGATCAGGCGCTCCTCAACTGCATGCTAAACGCCCTTACGCCATTCGCAAAAGGCCAGAGGGAGGTGATTGCACGACCGGAGTGCGATGCAATAGCAAAGGTGGTAGAGGTCATCCCTTCAGACACCCAGGTTCTCATCAACGTAGGATCCACTCAAGACGTCATGACGGGCATGAAGTTTCGCGCGCTTGGCAGCGGGCTGGTCGTCACCGTGAAGACGGTGTTTACCAATGGTGCACTAGCTGCATACAGCGGTGGAGTACCCGCAACGGGGGAAGCACTTCTGCCTGTGCGTTCCAACTGAGTTCAGGTGCGCGTCGCCGGATTCGATGCGCCCGAACCACGCGCCGGCCTGGCGGTTAGAGGTCATCCATTGCAGCCGGTACTCCTGCAACTCCTCACTGCCGGGCAGGTGCGGTTAGTGATGTACTGCAGCGGATTTACCGACGGGACTCGGCGGCTAAGCAATGAGCGCATGCACTACGTCCAGCTGACTTACGCTGCTGTTTTCGCCCCATAGTGTTTCAGCACGGCTGCACGGGCGGGTGGTGATGCTGCTCACCACAGCCGCCGACAGCAGGCCGTCACCCACCATGGCTGCTAGAAAACTTTGAGTGGATGCAAGCGACGGCAGAACGGCTTTACTGGTAAGCATCATCTGCAGTGCGCCACTGTACAAAGTTTGCTTGGCAGCGGACAGCGATGCCAGAGCGTTATAGAACGAGGCCAGCTCCGGCAATACGGCAGCAATGAACTGGTCGTGAGGAATTGCCTGCATAGTAAGGACACCTGCACCGGGGCCAGTACGCGCGTTGAGGCAAGACGCTGTAGCCGCCGTATTCCCCGCTGCAAGCAGCGCCGCATACCCCATATGAATGGGGTCATTGTGCAGCTCGCTGTTCAATTGATCCAAAGGTACCACTCGATAAACACTCCTCTCAATATTTGCCCAAATGACCTATGAGCCAGCCCACTAGCACCCCCGCCATCGCGCCAATGCTCACTGCATAATGGGGATGGCGAGATATGCCGGCCCGCACAATTTGGGTGATGGCCGGTACCCTGCCTGATGCCAGCGCATATGCCTCGTAGGCCGCCAAACCGGTGAGTCCAGCACTCACAAGTGTCGCGCTAAATGCAAGGAAACTACCCATGCGTGCCACTCCGTACGCCAGATCCTCGCTCCTCACACAGGGGATTCGCGGCACCCGCAGCCCGGATAGTATCACCAGTCGTCGAGACACGTACTCGAGCGCGCGGGGCGGCTTCAGCCGGTGGAAGCAGGCGCATAAAAGCGCTGCGACCGTTGGTGCGGTTTACATCGCATGGCCCCATAACGCCGTCCACCGAACCGTGGTCGCTGTACTGCCATACCGTCCAGCCGGACCAACCTTTCGGCAGCGGTCCAGGCTCAGCAGAATAGTGAGCCAGCCACAGGGGGTATTCACCAAAGCCCTCGCCTAGCCAAGTATCCAGCCATGCTCTACTACCGTAAAGCAGGCAACCTCTACCTGTGCGGTCCTTGATGGCGTCAACAAAGCCTTGGACAACCTCGCGAATTGCCCCTGCGCCGCGAGCCCTGGCCATTGGGTCCTCAAGATCCAGCGCGACCAGCATGTCCGAGCCGGGACGATAGCCCGCTGCCTCTGCTCGATCTAGACACCAGCGTGCTTGCACATCACCTGGCAACCGTGTGTGCAGGTAGTGGTACACGCCCAGGTGCAGCCCAGCTTTTCGAGCGCCAGCGATGTAGCGGGCGCACACAGGATCCTCCCGATTAATTCCCTCGGTAGCTTTTATATAGACAAAATCCTGCCCATCGCGTGAAACATCCCTCCACGAAACAGTGCCGCTCCAGTGGGAAACATCGATACCTCTCATCGTAATGCCTTTCAAATAACAAACCCGGTATTGCAGCACAAGGCGCAGTACCGGGTTTGATCACCGTAAATAATGCACTGGTTACGTTACGAACTGGAGCCGCCTGCACCGGAACTCCCATCCTTAGGCGAGGTGATGCCAGACGCAACTTTCGCAGCCACCGCACCGATGGCTCTGTCTGCCTCCTGCTGCGCCCAATTGGTGAGCCGTGGCTCCATATTGGTCACCTCACTATCCAGAGCCGTCTGCATAGCAGCCTTAATCGGCCCCGGGATGGATGCCTTTATCTTCAGCTGCCTGGGCCGAATGTAGAGTGCATGATGAATCCATGCGCCAAATGCGGCGCTCACCGCGCCCAATGCAGTTCCAAAAAACCAGTTCACTGGCATTTACCTCCCTTTTGCTGTACAAGCAGGTCGAGCTTGGCCTCAATACGGGCCAGTCTCGTATCCAGATCACCCGCCACCGTAGCAATTCGATCACCCCGCTCTTCTTCCGACTGCAGGTCGCGACGCAGGGCGACAACCTTCTCTTCCAGCGTGGTAATACGACCACTAAGCCTTACTATTGCGGCGGCCGCGCCCCCGAGGATCGTAATGACACCTACCGCCGCCATCACCATAGCTGCCAGCTGCGAAGCGACAGTCCCCATTGCACTCCCCTCCGCGCTTAATAGAGGCCTAACAAAACTGCGCTGCCCAGGCTTGTGCCCGTCGCCCATACCTGTGTAACGCTCACAGGGTTGTATCCCTTTTGCAGCGGCAGTGCCACTATATCTCCACCAAGCATAGTGACTCGCACAGTACAGTCCGCCGATGCCAGAAGTGACCGCGCCCAGGGCACACCGCTTTCTGAAACATGCTGATTGTCGCTTGGAGCAATCACCCAGGCTCGTGCGGCCGGGTTGCTGGCAGGTACGTTCATCTCTCCTCCTTGCCGCAATTAGCTCGTGGCACTGCTGCCATAGGCGAGCTGCCACAACCCGTAGCCCTGTGCGTATCTTCCCCTAATAGTGAACTGGTACTGCTCACGAATGCGCGCAGTGGGTTGGTCCATATCAGTCTCCAGGGTAATTGGCACATCCTCACGGCTCTGAATCACGACCGGTTTCACCTCGCGGCTGCAATCCATGAGGAACCACTGGTAACCGCTGATGTATGGGCTAACCACCAAGCGGTACCGTCCGCTAAAGTAGTTACGATAGGGTGTGGATGGCACGCCGGCAGTACCGGTTTCGCCTGTCGCAACCACCACATCCTGCGCCACGAGGTTCCACGCCCGCCTGGCCAGAAGAGGACCCACCACGAGCGTATCAGGTATGACTTCAAGCGGTACACCCTTGTCATCCACGTAGCTCATCATTGCAGTGGCAGCCTCCTCCAGGGCACTATCCGCCAGCGGTTGAGCAGTTGTGTTGGACTGTGCCGGACTACTGCCTTCCTGGTGCGCCGTGCTAAAGAAGAGCTGACCATCGTAGCATGGGTTTGCGAAGCCTGCGGGCAGGGCCTGAAAGGCCAGTTGATTCCAGTGGCGAACTGGCTCCTGCGCAAGTTCCCGCGCACGAATCATGAGTAGTCCGTACTGATCATCTTCCAGCGTGCGCCGGTCTATTACGAGGTTTCCTTTATACAGGATGTCTGCCAAGCGGTAGCTATCTTCCCTCAAACCCTGCTGGGGGGCTTCGTCATTGAACGGACGCATCACCGCACCGCGTCCCAGCCATGCGTAATTTTGAATTGGCAGTGTAGTTGGTATTTCTGTAGCAATGGAGCGCCAGTCGGCATTTTCTTGCGCCTTTATGTACGCCGCATTAAACTCGGTCTTGATACCCGCCTGCGTAAGCAGTAGAACATCACTGGTAACAACCGCCATGTTTCAAGTTCTCCTTGTGCGCACTGCGCCTTCTACTGCACCGCACGATCAATTCGGATCCGCACGTCGCTGGAATCGATGATCTCCACAGCGTAACCGATCAGCTGATTACCCGTGTTTGCGATAGTGACGGTCTGGTCATCTGCGGCGTAATAGGCCTGACCAATATCCGCCTGCGTAGCGGCTGACGAGGCGCCAAAGACGAAGCTGCCGCTCTTCTCTACACGACATATGGCAGCACCGGCTGCCCCCGTGCTGTTGTCTACCGTCTCATAGGCAACACCGACGAAACTATCCGACGCAGTACCGCTTCGGGCAGGGTAAAGATAGCCATCGGTGCGAATGCTCACCATCGTTCCCTTGTTGATGCGGCATATGCCCAGGGCATAACTCTGTAAAAATCCAGGCTTTTTCTGAGCCTCGCGTGGGCCAGTAGATGCTGCCATGGTCTACTCTCCTCCCCGCATTCCGCACCCAAGTACTGTGCGGGCAAAGCTCTCGCGTCTGTCGTCGCTGTCCATCCCAATTCGCCCCGCGAATGACCGTTGCTCATCGGTAAGTTGCTGCCACGCAGTTGGATTTCCAGTGTGTTGGGCATCCAGTACAGCGGTTGGCAGTGGAACGGGTGCGCTGGCCCGCCTAGGGGCGGACCCGTCGGCAGCATGCCCAAAACGCTCATCGGCCTCGCGCTGCCAGGCAGTCTGCAACTTTTCCACTGCGGCGGCTGGCAATACATCGACCTGTGCAGAGATGGTCGGCGCGGCCTCCGCTCCAAAACATCTCACCGCCTCCCGCCGAGCCGACTCTCGCAGAGTATGAAGGTGCTTCTCCCCCAGCTCAGCCATCATGATCCGCTCTTTTAGCGCCTCTTGTGTGAAGATGCCTAAATCACGGCACGCCAATGCAAGTGAATCTGGTGCTAGAGCCTCCGAACTAATTTGTTGTTCTGTCTCTTGATCCATGCTCCGCTCCCTCCCATAATGTTCACTCGGCTTACGGTGCGCAGATTTGCGACGCGAAGGTTGTGACGCACGAGGAGGCGTCAATGACTGCAAGCGCTCAATCGCCTCGTCGAGCGAGAGTACCCCGTCCACCAGGCCAACCTCCAATGCCTGCTCACCAATAAAGACTCCAGCCCTCGTCACCACAGCCATCTGCGCGTCGCTCAGGTTGCGGCCTCGTTGCACTGCTTGTGCAAACTCACTACCCACGTGCGACACCTGCGCCTGAAGGTGCGCAACATCATCGTCGTCAATCGGAATACCTGGCACGCCCAGTCCCTTCCACTTACCACTGGAGATGAGGTGGGTTTTTATGCCTGCCCTCTGCATGCCTTCACTTAAATCGTTCACCACTAACATTGCGCCCACAGCGCCAACACGGGCAGTGCTGTTGCACCACACACCGGCACTACACTGCGACGCAGCCCAGTACGCGGCACTGCATCCGCAATCTTCAATGTAGGCAGCAACCGGCATTTTATGGCACGCGGAAGCTACTTCTGCAGCGAGATCTGCGGCCCCAGCCACTTCACCACCCGGGCTATCAACCAGCAGTAAAATAGCCGCCACACCCTGGTCCTCGCACAGCTGCCGAATGTGGCCCCGCGCCTCGGATGTACCACACAGCCCAGATCTACTCCGAGAGTATTTCACCATCGTACCAACAAGGCGCACAATTGCGATGCCGCCTGGCAAACGGTCAACCATCCCGTGTAACGGCGGTGGCATATTCGCGTCCTGCTGTCCCGAGCACCATTGAATGGTCATACATCTACCTTTCTAGCCGCACGCGCAAAGGCAGGTTGATAACTCACTCTTGCCGCGGGCCGGCACAGATTGTTGAAAGCGCCCGCCACGGCGTCCACCTGGTCATCATGACTGCCAAACGGGAACGACGCTGCCTCCTCGAGAAATAGGCTGTTCCATTCACCTTTCACCAGACGAACGTTGCCCGCCTCTACCTGTGCGGCGAATGGCTCGGCCCGCGTTACCTTGTCATGATGCACGCGGTCGGCGGCAACAAAGTAACCCGCGAGCTGTCGAATTAGCGCCTCACAAACTTCGGTACCGGCACCAGGCGGCTTTTCGACGATCACCTTCACTCGGCCGTACCTGCTTGCATCCACACTCGCGGTGGTAACAACAAGGCGGTTACGCTCGGCAGGACCGGCTTGAAAGCGAATGATGTCCTCAATCCAGCAGATACCTTCTGGATCGATGGCCATGAGTGCCCCCACGGTATAATCCCCTCTGCCTGGCGCAGCAGATGCCAGATCCCAATACCGCACGTGTTCGCGCATCCTCGCTGGCGCAGCATCGGCGAGTGTGAACCAGCCCGTCTTGAAAAAGCTGCCCTCGCGTGCCGTGGGTCTCTGCTGGTATAGCGCCGACCAGAACCGAGAGCCTACCTGCCTCTCAATAGCTCGCAATCGATCAGCAGGAAAGAGTGGCGGGCAAAGCGCCTCACCCTCGGCTCGAGGGTCTGGCTCAACCGTACACCCCTGGGGCCACGGTTCCCCATTAGGCTCGGCGATGGCCGGCATACTTACGACGTGCCAACCCTGTTCGTCCATCCCAGTTCGCTCACGTCGCAACAACCAACCTGCCAGATCCTCCTGGTGCCACCGCGTCTGCACCAGGAGAATCGCCGAATTGCCAGGCATCTCCCGCGTTGTGAACGTAGAGGTGTACCATTCCGTAAGTCGCTCCCGCACCACCACACTACCGGCTTCCTCGGCATTTTTCACAGGATCATCCAGGATTCCAAGGTGAAATCCTTTTCCGGTAATTGGACCACCCGCACCAGCCGCCCACATACCGCCGCCGCGCGTTGTCATCCAATGGCCCACAGCAGAGGCACCTGGCCTTATCTCACCGCCGCCCGCTAAAAAGTTATCGCGTGCAGATCTGCTCAAAGTAAACGCTAAACCCGCGGCGTAACTGCACAGGCCCACTGTGCGATCTGGAAAGCGCAGCAGATACCAGGCTGCAAAAAGGCGGCTAATGGTCTCGCTCTTGCTATGACGGGGCGGCATAAACACCATGACACGGCGTAACTCACCGGTTGCAATGCGCTCCAGCACCTTAGCAAGTGTAAGGCAGTGGGGATACCACACGTAACGAGGGGCTGCGCGGCGGGTAAAGTCTACGAACCCCCGCGGATCTTTGCATGACGATGAAACGAGATCAGCCTGCATCCTCGCACGAAGCCAGGACACGGGTGAATGCTGCTGCAACCCGTTCGCGCGTCGCCTCATCGACGTCCTCCAGCACGCCTAACAGGTCAGAGCGAAGCTGCATAAGACCTTGCAAATCCAGCATGTCACGCATCAAGTTACTGCAAGTTGCGGCAGTCTGGCGTATTTCGGCGGCAGTACGCAGAATCAGGCTACGAGGATCCGCCAAACGTGGCGACGCACTGGCGGAAAGTCCCGCGTCTGTTACCCGCTGAAGCAGTACCGAAAGTGGTGCACGTTTGCGTCGCCCGTCGGAATCTGTATAGAGAACCGTCACTTCCTCAGCCCGCAGGCCAATGTCGTATCTACCTGGCGTGTCGGGGTCCGTCAACCAAAGGTCACAAGCATCCAGCAGGCGATTTAGCCTATCGCGAAGTTTATAGAGGTCCTCGAGGAATGAGGGACCATTCGAGGAATTCGGTGGGTGCAAAGTATTGGCCTCCCAACATATTACATCGTCTAAAATGGAGGAGTAGCAGGTATTTCAGTATACATTTGTATTGTGTTAGTCAAATTAACTCTGTAAGAGCGGTAGAGCCGAAGGTGTCGTTAGAGGTGTGATGAGGTTGGCTTAAAATACCTGGCCGGTTCAGGTGCGCAGTATCTGTTGCTCACGCCACGAATTCCATGCTATGTCTTTAGGGGACGCACCGCCAAGGGTAATCTCTGGTACAAGGCCAATGATTTCAGTCTCCTCAACGGTACCTCCTTCTAATTGCGCGCATTCAGAGACATATCGGTAGAGTGCTGGTAGTGTCATGTCTCTGGGTTCAGTAAGGTTCATAGAGACCTGCATGATGTCACGATGGGCTAGGTGCATCCCGAGAATCCGCACTCCTCTTAGTTCCGGCAGCGAGGCGCGATCCATTTTCATCCGCCTTACGATGCGACGAAGCGCCGCCAGGTCCACTCCGTTCAAGTTCATGTTACAGGCGACTAGTGGCCCTCGTGCGCCAACCAGCACCCGCCCAAGTCTATTCCCCGGGGTTGGGCCATCGTCTGGTTCCAGGGGATTTTTTGCTCCAATTATGAGCTTGCGGAGATCGGGCAGTGCCTGTGGTTTGGTGGGAAGTGCGGCCCAGCCATAATAATTGACCGGCAAATGCAGCTCATGCACAAGCCTGCGCCCCACTGTATGCGCCAGGTCGACAATATCGTTTACAAGTGCACCGGCAAGTGGTGTGAAAGGCAGCACATCTACTACGCCACACCTGGGATGAGTGCCGGTGTGATTGCGTAAATCCAAGAGCCCCACCGCAGCACGTGCACTCGCTGCAGCGGCTTCCTCAACCGCCTTACACGTTCCTACAAAAGTTAAGACGCTACGGTTATGATCAACGTCGTAGGACCAGTCACGCACCTCGCCGCCAAAAGGAGCCATGGCAACTTGTGCTGCCTCTACAATCTGCATAATCTTATTGCCGTCTCGGCCCTCGCTGAAATTCGGCGTACACTGCACTAAATCGGCCATATAGCGAGTATACCAGCAGCATTGTAGAAGGTATATTTCGTCACCACGCAGAACTTCAATCAAGTTCAGTTTCATCGGGGTCGTCACCTGCGGCGAGCACATTTAAAGCGAGGTCACACATGGAGATATTCAACGGTATTGAGATGGGGATGCACAACATCTTTCGGCTCTCAAACGCGGAAACGAGGTCCATTAGCGCAGAAAATTTCAATGGCGAAAAGGGTGGTGGCGGCAAAGCAACAACGGGCACCGGAGCGAATGCTTCTCGTGAACTCGGGCGCGGCTGGAAAGTGTCACCATGCATAAAAGTACCGGCTAAATCCACGGTAACTCTAGCGGAAATCGCTGGTCCTGGCGTCATACAACACATATGGAATACCACGCAATGGGAACGGGGGCGCACTCTCATCTTCAGGTGTTATTGGGATGGTGAAGAGTCACCATCCATCGAAGCTCCCCTGGCAGATCTCTTTTGCAATGGATGGCTTGCACGGTGTTGCGTAAACTCATTACCGATCTCGGTCAACCCTTCCGGTGGGTTTAATTCCTACTGGCCAATGCCGTTTCATAAATCGGCTCGCATTACGCTCGAAAATATCTCCGGTGAGCCATGCGAATCTTACTTTTACCAGATAACGTATACCATCACCGATGTACCAGCCGACGCCGCAACCCTGCACGCGCAGTTTCGCCGTTCGAACCCGCTCACATATGGCACCGATCACCTGCTTATTGACGGAGTGAAGGGGCACGGGCACTATGTTGGTACGTATATTGCCTGGCAGAGCAACAATAACGGATGGTGGGGAGAGGGAGAAATGAAGTTCTTTATGGATGGAGACACAGACTTCGCCACCATTGTAGGCACCGGTACAGAGGACTATTTTGGGGGCGCTTGGTGCTTTGAGCATAACGGACAGTACGTACCGTACTCTACGCCATACCTTGGTCTCCCGCAGATCATAAAGCCAGGTGAAGGCAGCCTGTGGAACACGCAGGCGAGATTTGGCATGTATCGCTGGCATGTTATGGACCCCATACGGTTCAAAAGTGATCTAAAAGTCACCATTCAGGCATTAGGGTGGAGGAGCGGTGCACGTTACCTGCCTCTTCAGGACGATATCGCATCTACCACATGGTGGTACCAGGCTGAGCCGCATGCACCGTTCCCAACATTACCAGATCGAAATGGGTTAGAGGTAATCTAAAAGGGATGACATCCAAGCGAACGAGAATTACGTAATTAATAAACAGAGCAGTCACTAGATTAAACAGGGAGACCTAACGATGACTAATGAGGATGCGCTGCGCGTGATGGTGTGGGATGAGAATCCCTCGCACGCTCCCAAAGAGATTTACCCACACAGCATCAACGGCGCGGTAGTTGACGCGCTCAATGAATTGGGCAAGGGGCGCATACTCGCCTACGCCGCCAATCTAGACGGACCGGATCAAGGCTGTAACGAGGAAGCCCTTGCCACAACAGATGTGCTCTTCTGGTGGGGACATGCGCGGCACCGAGAGGTTAGTGATGACACAATGATGCATGTCTTCCACCACGTGCATAACCGAGGAATGGGTTTTGTCGCGCTTCATTCGGCCCACTACTCCAAGCCCTTTCAGGCAGTACTGGCATGCCCGGGGCACCTACGGGGCGGATGGCGTGAAGGTAATCCGCCAGATACCGAGGAAATTCGTGTTTGTGCGCCTAAACACCCCATCGCCGACGGCGTTACGGATTTTACTCTTCCGCAGGAAGAGATGTACGGCGCTCCCTTCGACGTTCCTCCGCCCCAGTGTGTTGTGTTCCAATCCTATTTCCCGGTTGGCGGGGAGTATTTTCCGTCCGGTATGTGCTGGACTGTGGGCCAGGGCAAAAAACCGGGATTCACAAGTGGGGGAGGCAACGGAGAACACGAGGGCGATGGCGTCGGTAGAGTGTTCTACTTCCGGCCGGGCCATGAGGCATTTCCCACCTATATGGACCCCAATGTACAACGCATTCTCTTAAACGCCGCGCTGTGGTGCGGCCGCCGTATTTAAGCGAACCGCCAACAATCAACCTGAGGGCGGCGACGAACCAGCCCTCAGGACGCGCGATTAACTACGGTTTTATAACTGGTAACGGCTCAAGTGGAGTTTCCGGTGTAGTTACAGCCGTCATGCCATACACCGCCGCTCTCTTAAAGATATCGATGGCAGTATTTTCCAGCATCCATTCGTCCACCGCCGTGTAGTGTCGATGATTGCCAAGGTTAAGTGACATGGCAACAACAACATCACCGTCGCGGGCGGTCAAGCCAATTCCAACCACGCGACCCGCCTCGCGGGCGTAAATAGAATAGAAGTAGATGTGGCGCACCTCCTCGCCTATGGCGTGTCCGGAAAACGACCCAGCTACGTTTTTGTAAGTGCCCGATGTCTTAACGCCAGACCCTTTCGATATTTCTGCTGCCTTCGCGCTTTTGGGATCGTTGTAATAGCTGACGAAGAGTGTGATTGTCTTGCCATTGCCAGTCGCCCGGAAGAGGCCTGTAACGGGTCTATCCTTGGGTTGGTCTCCCCACTGTAATTCCACTTGGCTGCGACCCGGCCATTCCCACACCAGCCCAGGCGTATCAGAATGAGGCGCCAGGTCTGGAATTGGAATACGGCAGATCTCCTCAGTCGTAAATGTACGCACCATATGTTTTTTCTCCCGTGTACCAGTCGGTGGCTGCTTATGCCCCGCCAACGCGGCGAGCGGCAGCGTGCACAAAACCAATATGAGATAAATCTGTTTCATTGCAACCTCCCCAACAATAACCTAGACCTATAGTTGCTAACGAAATGCGCTGGAAGCCACACAAAAACTGTGCATCGACGACCGGCAAACCGAAGCACACATGGGAGGGCGGGTGCGAACCGCCAACAATCAACCTGAGGGCGGCGACGAACCAGCCCTCAGGACGCGCGATTAACTACGGTTTTATAAC